>JBAQUT010000018.1:0-3435 GCA_049297695.1 Alphaproteobacteria bacterium
CCACCTACCTCTCCCGCGAGAAACGCTTTTTCATCCACACCAACATCGGCACGGCCCACTGCCCCAACACCGGCAGCATGAAAAGCATCATCGATCGGCCCATCGCCCGTATCTGGCTGTCCGACCACGGCCCCGATGATACACGCCCCACCACCCGCAAACTCCGCTACACCGCCGAAATCGCCGAGTTCCCCGACGGCACGCTGGCCGTCATCAACACCGCCCGCGCGAACGATTTAGCCAAAGAAGCCCTCACCCACCGCCAAACCCCCTCCCTTGCCTCGTATTCCAACGTCAAAATGGAAGCCAAGTGGGACGCCGAAACGCGGTTTGATGCCCTCTTAACTCAAGACCAAAAACGCTGCTGGGTGGAAGTCAAATCCTCCACCCTCCAACTGGAAAGCAACATAGCCAGCTTCCCCGACAGCGTCTCCACCCGCGGCCAAAAGCACTTACAAGTGCTCATGCAGGCCGTGGCCCAAGGCGATGCCGCCGTGCAGCTGTATCTTGTCATGCGCACTGGCAGCAGCTATTTTTCCCCCGCCGCGCACATTGATGCCACCTACGCCACCCTCCTCGCCCAAGCCCAAGCTGCGGGCGTGCAGGTGCTATGCCATGAGGCCGCCTTCACCCGCGACGCGAACGGCACCCCCACCGAAATTACGCTTGGCAAACCGTTGAAAGTTGTGCTTTAGTCAAACCATGATGTTAACCCTTGCCAACCTTTTACCTTCTCTTGCTTGGACATGCCTAAGCGCATCTCTTCTTACCTTGGCAGATATCCTATTCCGTGGATGGCAACTCAACCCTTGGCCCAATGGTTTTGGCATTATTTACATCGTTTATGCCATAGCTATTTTCTTTACCATGATGAGTTTTTTTGGCGAGAATATTGCAGTAGCAACCATTACCCTTATTATTTTTAATTCGGTAGCCTATATGCTTCTGGCATATGGGTTATATGGCGATACCCTTACCCCCATCCAACTCACAGGCATTTCCCTCGGTCTTGCCGCTATCGTGGTCATGAAACTATGAAGCTGGTTCCCAAAAACCCCATCGAACTGGAACACATGCGCAAAGCCTGCCGCGTGGCCGCCATGGTGCTGGATTTCATCACGCCCCACGTGCAGGCGGGCGTGAACACCCTCAAGCTCAATACCCTCATCCACACCGAGGTGGAACGCCTGGGCGCCACCAGCGCCACGGTGGGCTACAAAGGCTACCAGCACGCCAGCTGCATTAGCCTGAACGAGGTTGTCTGCCATGGCATCCCCAGCGAGCGCATCGTGCTGAAAGAAGGCGACATCCTCAACATCGATGTCACCGTCATCGTGGACGGCTTCCACGGCGATACCAGCCGCATGTACACGGTCGGCGCCATTTCCCCCGCCGCCTCGCAACTCATCACCACCACCTATCACGCCATGATGGCCGGCATCGGTGCGGTCAAAAGCGGCGCGTATTTGTACGACATCGGCAACGCCATTGCCGCCACCTGCCAGCCCCACGGCTACGGCATTGTGAGGGATTACTGCGGCCACGGCCTGGGCCGCGTCTTCCACGAAGACCCCATGGTGCTGCATTATGCCAACCGCGAATTCCCCAGCGTGCGCCTCCGCAAAGGCCTCACCTTCACGGTGGAACCCATGGTGAACATTGGCAGCCCCCATACCGAACTTCAAAACGATGGGTGGACGGTGCTCACCGCCGACCGCACCCTCTCCGCCCAGTTCGAGCACACAATCGCCGTCACCGACGATGGCGCCGAAATCCTCACCCTCAGCCCCGCAGGCTATACCTTACCGCCTTATATTTAACTTGCACGTTATTCAAATTATGGTAATGTCTTAACGCCGTAAGGTCTGTCTCTCCTACTCAGAGCAACAAAAAGGAGAGATCACATGATCCTCTACGGTATGCTCAAAGTGTGTTACGGAAAGTTGAGACTCGTTCTCGGCTGGACGTGGCATTTCTAAAAGCGAAGGGGCGCTCAGACGCCCCTTTTGAATTCGCTTTTACTCAGAGTCAACGCATTCTTTATAGCGTTCACTTCCTTGATTGTCAAGACTTCACCCGCTAAGGTAGGTCATGAACAATACTGGCCACCGCCAACGCCTGAAAGACAAATTCACCAGCGCCCACGGTGCTGGTCTGGCGGATTACGAGCTGCTGGAGCTGGCCCTCACCTACGCCATCCCCCGACGCGACGTCAAACCCCTCGCCAAAGCCCTTTTGGAGCGTTTTAAAACCCTCTCCGGTGTCCTCACAAGCTCGGAAGCCGATATGGCCACAATCAGCGGTCTCGGCCCTTCCACAACCACCTTCCTCCACCTCATCCACGCCCTTGCGCTCCGCACCCGCACCCGCCAGCTGGAAGAATCCCCCATCTTCACCAACCGCGTGCTGCTGCTGGATTATCTCTACACGTTGTTTGAAGGCAAAACGCGGGAAGAACTCCACGTGCTGTACGTGGACGCCAAACTGAAACTCATCAAAAACGAAACCCTGTTCACCGGCACCCTCACCCACACCGCCGCCGCTCCTCGGGATATCCTCAAACGCGCGCTGGAACTCAACGCCGCAGGCTTTATTTTGGCCCACAACCACCCCAGCGGCAACCCTGCCCCCAGTGCCGATGACATCCGCTTCACCGAAACCCTCGCCGCCACCGCCACGGCCATGGATCTCACCCTCCACGACCACCTCATCCTCGGCGCCACCAACCACTACTCTTTCAAAGGCGCCGGGAAGCTTTAACGACTCTTGAGTTGCTCTTCTAAACGAGAACGTGAAAATGCCTCAAAATAAATCCTAAATTTAATCATAGCATAGCTCTTTTTATCATCCTCATAATGATCCATACGCACAACTTCATGTTCAGGTATCATCCACGCACGATTTACCAACTCGGCCACATCAGGGATTTCATCCTCTTTCAATCGATCACCAGAGTTCTTGAACCTGTCTGCAAGCACTTGCAAAGCGCCAAGGTGTCCAGCACTAAAATTACCACCAGCTCGAGCGTATGAATCCACAAAACTCATTGCAACATCAACCGAGACATCTTTCCGAGTAGATCCATTCTGTCCAAGCAGTACAGCCTTACCAAAATTCATCAAATCTTTAGCTGCTTGATCACGCAAAAGAATCTGACGTCCATCCCAAACTTCAGCCCGAGATTGCTGCGCCATTTGTAACACCGCAATCCGTGCCCCAATCCGTTCCATCTCCCGATGAACCTCTCCACGGCCACGCGCATGCGTGTTACGGTACTCCCAAGCCGAAGCCTTAAACGCCTCCCCCAACCGCTCTTCCATCACATTCCAGTCTTTGGGGTTGGCCCAGTTCAAATCACGAATTACGTTCATGGCTCATCTCCTTGTTGATGTACATGTATACCCATAAATCACAGCCATGTCCACCCCCCCACTC
>JBAQUT010000019.1:0-10949 GCA_049297695.1 Alphaproteobacteria bacterium
GGGCAACACCACCGCAACCCCCACCACCGCAACCCATAAGGCATTGCTCCACCGCAAGGTTAATGGACGCACCTGCGTCACCCACCCCGCTGCCAGCAACACCGCCGTCAGGTTCATCAGTACGGGCAGCGCCACGCTTGGCTTATCCACTACCAACGGCAACAGCAAAGGCAGCCATTGCCCCACCTCAAATCCACTTTCCAACACAGGTACATCCGTGGGGGATACAGGCCATGCCCCCAATCTTTTCCATACCCCCAACACCTGTATAAACTCAAAATCTTCCACCCGTACCCCGTGCACCAAGGGGAGTATCAACAGCCACGGCGCTAACACCACACTTTGCAGCACCGCCAACGTCATAAAATGGCTTTCCACACTCCGCTCCCGCGCCCACAACCGCAATGTAGGCAAGGCCAGCATAAACGTTACCATGGCAAACACCGCCGCCGCCACAACCGCATGCCCCCCACCCAACGGAACCACCAACACCCACACCACCATCCATAAGCCCATACCCACCATCACACTGGGGGCCAAGGTTGGCGTAAACCCCACAGACTGGGTATGCCGCAACAGGTGCTTGCCCGCACTGGCCCACAAGCCCACACAGGCCAGCCACGCCATCACGGTCAGCATCAAAGAAGGTTCGTTGCTCATGTTCTTGCCCTCACCCTACCAAACCCTCCTTCAGCCTGCACGCCCATGCCCCAACACCACCCCTTGCGTTGTGGCCCGCCCGCACGTATATCTAGCCCTATGCAGCACACTACCGATATCGCCATCATCGGCGCCGGCCCCAGCGGCCTGTTCATGGTGTTTGAGGCTGGCTTTATGGGCTACAAAACCGTGGTGATGGACGCCCTGCCCCACACGGGCGGTCAGTTAGCCGCCCTGTACCCCGAAAAACCCATTTACGACATCCCCGGCCACCCCCACATTTTGGCGGGAGATTTGGTGAAAAACCTGGAGGCCCAAGCCGCCCCCTACGCCCCCACGTATCTGCTGGGCGAACCTGTGACGGCCATGACGGAAGATACTGGCACCTTCACCCTCACCACCGCCAGCCACACGGTGCAGGCCAAGGTGGTGGTTATTGCGGGCGGCGGCGGCATGTTCACCCCCCGCAAACCCGCCAATGTGGTTAATCTCGAAACCTTTGAAGCCTCCCGCCACGTGGCCTACGCCATTCGCAACAAAGCCGCCTTGGCGGGCCAAACCATCGTCATCGCGGGCGGAGGCGATAGCGCCGTGGATTGGGCGGTGGAACTGGCCCAAACCGCCGCCCACGTGCACGTGGTGCACCGCCGGAACGATTTCCGCGCGGCCGAAGCCACGGTGGCCGCCATGCACACGCTGGTGCAGCAGGGCAAAATTACTCTCCACACCCCCACCCAACTGGCCGAACTCCAAGGCACGGGCGGCCATCTGGAATCCGTCACCATCACCAACCTCGAAGGCGTTCCAACCACTCTTGCCGCCACCCACGTGGTGTGCTGCTTTGGTTTGGCCCCCGCCCAAGGGCCTTTTGCCCAATGGGGCCTGTCCACCGAGGGCGAAGGGGTGGAAAAAGGCCAACTGATAGTGGATAAACGCACCATGCAGACCAGCCATAACGGCATTCTGGCCATTGGGGATATTGCAGGCTACGCGGGCAAAGTGGCCCTCATCCTCACAGGCTTTGCCGAGGCAGCCATTGCCGCCAAACAAGCCCAAGCCCTCATCAACCCCGAAAAAAAGTACAAAGTGCAATACTCCACCAGCAAGGGCGTTCCAAGTTAAAGCCCCGTCAGGCGCCTGCCCTACGAAGCCTTGGCGTAGTAGGGTCATGCCCGTCCCCGGTCGGGGCCGAGGACAAGCTCCGGCGGGCATCCAGGGCCACACCCCCCATGGTTACTCATAGCCATACCCTCGCCAAACCCACCCCACCGCCCCATAATCTCCTTATGCGCATCCTTCTCACCCTCACACTCCTGTTCATCGCTACCACCGCCCTGGCCGCCGACCCAGCCACCATCCCCACAGGTCTGGAACTCTCCAAATCCGTGTACTGCGATATCAAAAGCCTGTTCAACGGCAGCCTCGGCTTGCTGGCAGGGTTTGCCATTGCGCTGTACGGCCTGTTCCAAATCATCCAAGGCAGCACCAGCGGGGGTATTTTCTTCATCGTGGCTGGTGCGGCCGTCACCATGCTGCCCAACCTCATTGAAAGCACGCTGGGAGGTCTTAAAGGCGTTTTAGGGGGTATCTCCACGGGCGGCGGCTTCGATGCCTCTGGAACTGGCTGCGCCAACCCATCACAAACATCATCAACCAAATCCCAAAGTACAGGGTCATCAAGCTCTACCACATCAACCCCAACAACCACGTCTGCACCATCCTCCGGCATGGGTGTTTTAGGTGGGTCGCAATCGTTTGATGGTTGGAACAACAGCATGCCCCTCAACACATCCAAGGCCACCGAAACACCAACAAAGTCAAACGAATCAAAGCCTACCACATCTCAGCAACCCCTCAAAACCGAAGAACAAACCAAAAAAATCGAAGATGCGTTAAAAAAAGCTGAGGAGGAGATTGCTGCTGCCAAAACCCCACAAGCCGTTCAATCATCAAGCCCGATTGACGGAGAGAAAATCCTCTCTGAATGCCAATCAAAGGGTTTAAATTTAAATGGTTGTATGGATTTAATTGATACAGCCGACGATAAAAGTCTTCAAGAAGCTTCAAAAGAACGGGAAGCTGTACGCGATGCGTATTACAACAATATAAAAGTTAAACCAGAAGATGTGAATGCTGTTTTATCGAAGTGTCAAAGCAACTCAAACCCCCAACTATGTGCATCAAATCACATCCTCTCAGAAACTTATAAAAACGATTCTTTTGAATCGAGTCTGTATCTTACAAAACTATATGCAACTTTAAAAAATCAACTTAAATAAAAAAGCCCCCACAGGGGCTATTTTAAAGCAAACAAACCTACTTCCGCAAGCCGAGGGCTTCCACCAACTTCTTGTAGCGCTCGTCGCTCACGCTTTTCAGGTAATCCAACTGAGTGCGGCGGGTGCGAACCAAACGCATCAAACCGCGCTTGCTGTGTTCGTCTTGTTTGTGGGTTTTAAAGTGTTCGGTCAGGTTTTTAATGCGTTCGCTCAAAATGGAAACCTGCACTTCGGGGCTGCCGGTATCGCCTTCTTTGGTGGCAAATTGCTTCACCAGTTCGGCGCGGCGCTTGTTGGTAATGGTCATGGGTTCGTACTCCTTCGTGTCTCTTACAAGTTAAACACCCGCTTGGGGTGGGCGGTGCCAGCAGAGTCAACCTCCACCATGGCTACCAACCGTTCGCCCTCCATCACGGAGGCCACGCCCAACTTCCACCCCGTGTCGGCCAAAGCCTTACCGTGATGCAAATTATGGGCCTGTGCTGGTGATACCTGATACGCCGCGAGACCGTGCAGCGCCCGTACCACAGGCCGAACAGGGGGTGTTTGCCCTGTTTTCAAGCACCTGTCAAGCTCTTCCAGCGTTATGGCTTCCGCACTGTCAAACGGGCCATGCACCACCCGCCGCAAGCTGCCCACATGCCCCACCGTACCCACCGCCACCGCCATATCCCGCGCCAAACTGCGGATGTACGTCCCCTTGCTCACCCGCGCAAAACACCGAAGCTGTTCTGCACGCACCTTAGGTGCGTCATGCCCGCGCAGGCGGGCATCCAGGGCGATACCCCCAGCCTCTCCAGCATGTTCCACCCTCAACTCCCGCACCACCACCTCCCGCGCCTGCAACACCGGAACCTCCCCCCGCCGCACCACGTCATACGCCCGCTCCCCCGCCACTTTCAAAGCACTCACGGCGGGTGGCATCTGGGTTATGGGCCCTGTAAAACGCCCCAAAACCCCCATCACCTCCTCCAGCGTTGGCCGCACAGGGCTTTCGGCCACCACATCTCCCGCGGCATCATCCGTGCTGGTTTGGGTACCAAACACCACGGTAAACTCATAGGCTTTGTCAGCCTCCAACATAAACCCCACGGTTTTGGTGGCCTCCCCCAAGGCCAAAGGCAACAGCCCGCTGGCCAAAGGGTCCAACGTACCCGCATGGCCAATCTTGGTAAGCTTCATCCCCGCGTTTTTAAACAGCCACTTCACCTTCCCCACCACCTGCGCGGAACTCGGCCCCAAGGGCTTATCCACCACCAGCCAACCGTTCACGCTCATAGGGCTACAACCCCGTCTCACTCACAAAAAAACTGACACTCGGTATGTACTTGGTGGCCAGCTGCTTGGCCAACACCTTGCGCAACGGCGCCGCCACCAAGGCATTCAATTCGGCCAAGGTTTCTTTCTCGTTCCAATCCAAGGGCAAGGCCACGTACACCCGTGCCAGCCGTAGGTCGGCACTGGCCCACACGGTGGTCACCGTCAGGCGGCTGGTGTTGGCATCGGTGCCAAAATCATCCCGCAGCAACGCCAACGCCACAATATGACGAATCTCCTCCGCCACCTTGCTTTGCCGCTGGTTCATATTTTTCATGCTGAGTCCTCACATTTCATCAACTTACATACACTCTAAACGCCGAAAATTCGTATCTGTCAAGGTTGATTCGTACCATTTGCGGCGTATCCTATAAGGGAAAGAGCAACCAACCCGAAGGAGAAAGCAGCATGAAACTCACCATCACCGGCATCCACATGGACACGGGCGAAGCCCTCCGCGAGCACACCGCCAAAAAACTGCAAACCCTCAAACGCCATTTTGACCACTTGATTGATGTGGATATCGCCTACAGCAAGCGCCACCTGCACCACGCCGATATTGATTTGCGCGCCAACGGCACCCACCTGAAAGCCGAAGGCGAAGGCTTGGATGCCTTTGTAGCCCTGAACGATGCGGTTAAAAAACTGGCCCTCCAGCTGGAAAAACACAAAGGCCACCTGCAAAAACACCGCCACATGCGCGACAAAGTGGAAGAAAACTTGACCGCCCTCACCGAGCACGCAGCGTAAACTAAGCATACCAATCAAAAAGGGGTTAAGGGGGCCAAAGCCCCCTTACGCCGTCAGGCTGCCTGCCCTCCGCAGCTTTGGCGTAGGAGGGTCATGCCCGCGCAGGCGGGCATCTAGGGATTATGAACCATTCTCTGTCAGGTTTCATAAAACCTCCCTTGAGGCCTTTTCTATAAGCAAGTATGGATAGAAGCACGCCCCTCCCCAACATTTTTGGCGAAACCCCCGATGCCCGCGAAGATGCTGTTTTGGATGCAGTAAGAGGCACACTGGGTGTTATGGGAGAGCAACGCTTTTACGCCAAGGCACGAAACGAACCCGATACCCTCTCGCACACCGAAGAACCTCGCACATTTATGGCGGAACGCCTCAAATTGCTTCCCTAGAACCTAGTACCTAACACCTAGCACCTATTAAGCCGCCACCCGCCGGAACAAATGCCCCGCCTGAACCACGTTCCCATCGCTGGTGATGGCAGGGGGCTGGCTGGGCAAGGGGTCAAAAATCAACGCCGCCCCGCGCTCCCACCCGCTGGTGTAACCAGCCCGAATCTCAATCCCGTAGTTCACAGGTCCCAAGCGCTTCAGGCTCATGTCCGCCATCTGGTGGATCAACACCTCTTCCATCCGCCCGTCGGCATCGGCTTCTCGTTTCAAACTCCAGCCAAGGCTTAACACGGCCTGGGGGCAATATTGCTGGCACAACCGCACAAATTGCTCGGGCTCCAACCCGTCGCTGGGTTTCCCGCCCTCGGCAGGCAACAACGTAAACACGTTGGCATGCAACATCACAGGCACGGTGGGCTTCAGGCGCTGCAACACGGCAAGCGTCGGCTCCACGGCGGCCGCATCGGCAAAATCCAGCTTAATCCCCTTCCCCGCGGCCATGACCAGCTCCACCCACGTGGCCACATCCAAATCCGCAATGTCTTGCCACGCATGGGCCATGCAGGGCAGGGCATCTTCCGCCGCAAAATGGACATCCCCCTCCACCATGTGCACGGCAGGGTCGGCACATACGTCGCTTAGGTACACCTTGCTGTTCACACCATGGGCCCACCCCAACTGGGCGGGGTCACTCACATCAAAATGGGCGCATATGCTTTGCATACCCCCAACCTACCCCAAACCCATCACTCACGGGTAGCCCTTGGCCACAACAACAGGCAGGGGTGTGGCGTTTACGCCTTCTTCACAAACCTAAAGTCTTCTTCGGGAACCTTAACAGGCACCTCTTTCTCAACCACAAAAAAACCTTGAGTTATACGAACTTTCTCTGTTTTCACTCTACGGAGAGAACCCTTACTATCTAAGACATACTCCTTAGTAAGTTGTTCAGGCGTTAAAATTTGTAATCCTGAACGATAGCATCCTACATCAACAACCCATGTTTCTGCTGGTACAGGTTCTGTTTTTTGAACTGTAAAAAAGCCTTGTGAGCTTGTAAAAGTACGCATATCACCTTCTCGTGACAAACGTGGTAAACGGCTCATGTATTCTTCACGCCAACGATAATGTTTCGGTATCGCTTCCAAATACTGTTCATCTGTAACAATCCGCACCCCGTCAACTTGGCAAAATGCTTCAATCAAAGGCGTCCTTAAATTTCCAAGGCTATCCCCATAAAAATCATTCGGGCCCCGTGGTTCGGGGCTTGGTGGTGTTTTGTCCTGATAGCCAAACTCTTTGCCGTCTAAGTCGATGTTCATCGTTGTATCTCCTGTTTCAATACTTTATATATGTATACTATAATGAAAAGTCAACCCCTATTCCCGTCCCAAAACCCCCGGCCGCTTCGCCCCATGGGCCAACAACAAGTTCGCCAAGGTCATGTCGTTCTGGGCCAAGGCCACATCCATGGCCGTGGTACCGCTGCGGGTGGAGGCGTCCACTTTGGCCCCGTTTTCTAACAACAACTTCACCATTTGGAAGTTCCCCTCCTTCACCGCCCCGTGCAAGGCGGGCACGCCCACGGCATCCACGGCGTTCACATCGGCCCCTTGTTTCACCAGCAGCCGTACCATGTCCAAACTGCCTTTACGGCTGGCCACCATCAAGGGCGTCAAACCCAACCTATCATGCCCGTTGGGGTCTAGCCCGCCCGTAATCAAACGCTCCACCATGGCCGCATTGTTGCTTTGCACGGCATAAAACAGGGGGTTCCAGCCTTCGCTGTTGCTGCTTTGAGGGTCGGCCCCCAAAGCCATCAGCAATTCCACCATACCCGGCAGGTTTTGCTCCACCGCCCGCATCAACGGAGTCATATTTTGGGTGTTGGCAAGGTTGGGGTTGGCTCCCGCCGCTATCAAAAGCTTCACCACGCCGGGCTGATTGCTTTCCGCCGCCGCATATAACGCCGTGCTGCCAAAGGCGTTTTGGGTATCCACCGCCATTCCAAGGGATACATACGTAAACTCTGCCTGTTTATCTCCCTTCCGTGCCGCGTTCATCAACCCTTCCGCGCTCCACGCATACCCTTGGCGTATCAAGGCTTCTTTGGTGGCATCCCGCTGCAACACGGCCTCCGTTGCTGTGCTGGCGCTGGTTATTTGGGTTACATCCAACCCCACAAAAATCTGGCCCGAATTCCCATTGTCGCTAAACACAACCCGACGGTCGGGCTGGGTGGTGCTAAACGCTTCGCGGGGGTACACAGGCACTACGGCAGGCACCTCCACCTTGGGGGGTGGGGCTAGGGTGCTGCCCCCGCCCATGGCCATCCACCCCACGGCCGCCCCCAAAACCCCGCACACCACAGCCGCCGCCACCACGGGCACAGCCGCTTTGGGGATAATTTGATGGTTGTTAAAAAGCTGCATGATGGCCATTATCTTGTTGTTGCAAGCACGTTAAGGGTGCCTAAGCCGCCTGTAAACGCTCCGCCCCGTTTTCCTCCTGCGTGGTGTGTTTCTTGACACGCAGCCCCAAAACCGCCACAAAGCGGTATTCAAAGGAGTGAACATCATGACACTGCCCGCCAACCCCTACCGCACCCACCTGTGTGGCGAGATGCGCCAAACCCACGTCGGCCAAACCGTCAAACTGGCGGGCTGGATGTTCCGCCGCCGCGACCACGGCGGCGTGGTGTTCATCGACGTGCGAGATAACAGCGGCATCGTGCAAGTGGTGCTGAAGCCCGAAACCGTGGGTGCCGCCGCCATCGAGGCCATCACCCACACAGGGCTGGAAAGCGTCGTAAGCTTTGAAGGTAAAATCATCGCCCGGGGCGAAGACCTTGCCAACCCCAACATGCCCACGGGCGAGATTGAGCTGGAAGTCACCACCCACACCGTGCTGGGCCGCGCCGACCCGCTTCCCTACGCCTTAACGGATGACTCCGTGCCGGAAGAACTCCGCCTCACCTACCGCTTTCTGGATTTGCGCCGCGACGACGTGCACAACACCATCCACCTCCGCTCCGATGTGGTGGCCAGCATCCGTAAAAGCATGTGGGCCTTGGGCTTCCGGGAATTCCAAACCCCCATCCTCACCGCCAGCAGCCCCGAAGGCGCCCGCGACTTCTTGGTGCCCAGCCGCCTCCACCCCGGCAAATTCTACGCCCTTCCCCAAGCCCCCCAACAGTTCAAACAATTGCTGATGATGAGCGGGTTTGATAAATACTTCCAAATCGCCCCCTGTTTCCGCGACGAAGACGCCCGCGCCGACCGCTGCCCGACGGACTTTTACCAACTTGATTTGGAAATGAGCTTCCCCACCCAAGACGCCATTTTTGATGTGGCCGAACATGTTGTGGGCGGCGTGTTTGATGAATTCAAAAACTGGAACGGCAACGGCCGCAAACACACCGACATGGCCCTCACCCCCGCCCCGTGGGTGCGCATCCCCTACGACGAATCCATGGCCAAATACGCGTGTGATAAACCCGATTTGCGCTGCCCGCTGGTCATCCAAGATTGCTCCGCCATCTGGGCCGAGTCCGAATTCCAAGTGTTCAAATCCATGGTGGCCAAAGGCGATGTGGTGCGCATGATCGGCGTGCCCGGCGCCGCCAGCCAACCCCGCAGCTGGTTTGATGCTGTTGGCAAATGGGCGCAGGATGAACTGGGCTCCCCCGCCGCCCCCGGTTATATATCCCTTAAAGACGGCGAATTCAAAGGTCCCCTCACCAAGTTCCTCAAACCCGAACAGGTCAAAGCCATTTTCGACCAAGCGGGCCAAACCGAAAACGGCGTGGTGTTCTTCGTGGCGGGCAAATACGCCACCACCCACAAAATCCTCAACCCGCTCCGCGTGCGTTTAGGGAAAGACTGCGGCCTGAACGAAACAGGCATCTACAAGTTCTGCTGGATTGTGGATTTCCCCATGTACGAACGCGACGATGCCACCGGCAAAATCGATTTCTCCCACAACCCCTTCAGCATGCCCCAAGGCGGCTTGGAAGCCCTCAACACGCAAGACCCTCTCACCATCAAAGCCTTCCAGTACGATCTGGTGTGCAACGGGTACGAGCTCATCAGCGGCGGAATCCGCAACCACCTTCCGGAAGCCATGATACGGGCGTTCGAGATTGCAGGCCTGCCCCCCGAAATGGTGAAAGATAAATTCCAAGGCATGTGGAAAGCTTTCCACTACGGCGCCCCTCCCCACGGCGGCTGCGCCGCAGGGCTGGAACGCATGGTGATGCTGCTGGCCGAAAGCACCATGGTGCGCGACGTGGTGATTTTCCCCATGACTCAACGCGGTGAAGACCTGCTGATGGGCGCCCCCACGGTGGTGGATGACCGCCAATTGAAAGAGTTGCACATTAAGTTACGCTAAACTCCAACACTCATTTCATGGAGGGGGGTTAAGGGGGCGGTAGCCCCCTTACGACCATAGGTCGTCATGGCGAGCGTCGCGTGGCCATCTCCCAAAGACGTCTAAGTTCAACGCACCCCACTTGGTACACACCCAAACATCGCGTACACTCCCCGCCATGAACCCATGGATGCACCCCGTTCTCACCTTCCAACTGGAGAACGAACACGCCACGCAAACCCTCGCCACGCTTATTGCCCGCTTCGCCGTGGTGGGCGATTTGATACGTCTGGAAGGCGATTTGGGCGCAGGGAAATCCACCTTCGCCAAACATTTTATCCAAGCCTTGGGCCACCAAGGCGATGTCCCCAGCCCCACCTACACGCTGGTGCAAACCTACGAAACCACCCGCCTCCCCGTCGCCCACATCGATTGCTACCGCCTGAAAAGCCCCGACGAACTTGCCGAACTGGAACTGGAACCCTACCGCACCCACGGCCTCATCCTCGCCGAATGGCCCGATAAGGGCGGGGATATGCTCCGCGCCAACCAGCCCGACCTGTTGGCGTACCACATGGGCGAAATGAACAATTGTGGCGTGCTCACTCTCCACATGGCCAACGGCCCCGCGCCTCACAGCCGTACGGCCACCCTTACCTGCAGCCGCAGCTGGCGCCGCCGCATCGGCTTTTGGCCCCGCATCAACCCCACCTTTGCCGCCACCATCAGCCCTACCCTCTGCCGCGAAAGTACCGAGGCAGGGCGCACCGCCTTCCTTCAAGCCCACAACATCCACCCCACCAACATCACCTCCGTCGGCAGTGATTGGTCGTTCCGCACCTATTGGCGCCTTACGTTTGCCAACGGTACAACCCAAATTCTCATGGATGCCCCCCCGCCACTGGAAGGTACCACCGAGTTTGCCCAAGTAAGCACATGGTATCGCGATATAGGTCTCCACGCCCCCAAGGTTGTAGCCCACGACCACGACAATGGTTACCTGTTGTTGGAAGATCTTGGCAACACGTCCCTCGCCTCAACTCTTTCCCCCACCAATCCCCAAACCGCATGGTATCATGTGGCGCTGGATGCCCTTGCTCAATCCGCGCGTAACACTCCCACTGAGGCCCGCCACTACACCGCCACCGATTGGTGGATTGAAGCCTCCCGCTTCACCGATTGGTAC
>JBAQUT010000020.1:0-6889 GCA_049297695.1 Alphaproteobacteria bacterium
GTGCAGGCTCGCACCGTGGCCGAGGCCGCACTGGACGACCTGAAAGCCGCTGATATTGTTTATATTAACCTAGATGGCAAAGCCAGCTTTGCCGACGGCATGCTGGTGGCCACCGCTACCTCCAGCCGCCACGCCGCCAGTTTGGCGGATACGGTGGAAGAAGCCCTCTGCAAACATAAATTCCCCATCCTCAGCATCCAAGGCAAAAACGGTGGCGACTGGGTGCTGGTGGATGCCGGCGACATCGTGGTGCACATCTTCCAACCCGACGCCCGCAAGCTGTACAACCTTGAGAAACTGTGGTCGTTTTAAACATGTCTTTCAGCATTCGCCAACTTACTGAAGCTGATTGGGAGATATATAAAGATATTCGCCTCAAATCTTTACAGTCAGACCCCACTTCTTTTTCATCAACGTATGAAACTGAATCTCAATTTTCCCAACATGATTGGCAAAAAGACTTACTCGCACCTACCAAAGCTATTTTTGGTCTTTTTGACAACAGACAACCTATCGGAATATCGTTTATTTCTATCCCTAAGAAAGATATTTCCCAATCTACGGCAAAACTCTTGGGCTCATGGATTGATAAAAAATATAGAAATAAGGGTCTGTCAAACCTTTTGTATGACGCCCGCATTGAATGGGCCAAAAAGCACCCCACTGTTGAACGGCTTATTATAGCCCATTATGATTACAATATTGCTTCCAAAGCTTCTAACCAAAAACATGGCTTTGTCTTTACCCACAAAGAAACATATGAAGATGGTAAAACCGACCTATGGTACGAACTTTGGGTTAAACCTAAACCTTTGGAACGTTGATGCTCCTCCTCCCCACCGGCACCTGCAAAGACAAACACCTGCTAGCGTTGGAGGCCGATTACCTCAAGCGCCTCAAAAAACCATGGCTGCTGGAAGTACGGGAACTGAAAGCCAGCAAAGCCGAAAACCCCGCTCAAGCCAAAGCCGAAGAAGCTGCAACCCAACTGGCCGCCCTCAAATCCCTCCCCGCAGGCACCTTGCCCGTGCTGTTGCACGAGCACAGTCCTGACCTGCGAAGCCCAAAGGGCGTAGCAGGCCCAAACCCCACCACCGAAGCCTTGGCCAAGCAGCTGCAAACATGGCTCAACAACGGCCAAACACCCGCGTTCTTCATCGGCGGGGCGGCGGGGTTTCATGAGAGCGTGTTGGCCGCCGTCCCCACCCGCCTGAGCCTGTCGCCCCTCACGTTCCCCCACCAGCTGTGTCGCGTCATGCTGGCCGAACAGGTGTATCGGGCGTACACGCTGGCCATCGGGCACCCGTATCATCGCCCCTAGGCATACGGCATGGCCTCGGCTAGAGTGCCGCCCATGTTCCGCCTTGCAACCCTGTTTTTTGCATTTGCCTTTTCGGCCCATGCCGCGCCCATGCCGCCCGCGTTGCACCAGCTGGAAACCTCCCTTGCTACCGCCCAAGCCAACCTTACAACTCTCAACACTACCATCCGCACCCAGCAGCGCGCCCAACGCATAACTTTGAACCGTCTTACCGCCAGCACCACCGCCATGCTCCGCTTGGCCTCATGGCCCAGCGGGCTGTTACAAACCCAAAGCATTGTGGCGGGGGGTATCCCCATCCCAGCGCTGCTTGCCAACACCCGAACAGCTTTGGCCCGCCAGCATGCCACGTTGGCAGGCCAAGTGTCCGAGTACCTTACCCTCCGCACCCAAGCCACCACCAAATTACAGGAACTTTCAGCCCTGCAAACGACTCTGGCGGGCCAACGACAACGCCTGAATGCCCAACAACAACAAGCTTTACGATTAGCCGCGTTGGATGCCACCGCCCTTGCCAGCCGCTTGCAAGCCCCCAACTTGCCGCCTCCCGTAGGGTACACGCCCCCCGCCACAGCCACCCCCCGCTTGCACCCCGTGGCAGGGGCTTTTAAACCCACGGGCGATGGCGGAACCCTGTACGTCCCACTCCCCAACGCCCCCGTGGTGGCGGTGATGGAAGGCAAAATAGCTTTTGCAGGGCCGTTCCAAAACCTGGGCGGGCTGGTTATTACAGAAAGTGCGGGCGGCGTTTTCACCGTGTACGCAGGGCTTGGCACGTTGGTGGTGAATGAAGGCCAAGCCGTTCCCCTTGGCGCCCCGCTTGGTACCATGCCCGCCACCCACCCCACATTGTATGTAGAGGTTCGGCGCGGCGGACGGCCCCTTGCCTTGCAAGCAATGCAGAAATAACCACCAGCTATCTTGCACATGGCACGGTTATCCCGTAACAATGGCGGGCTAACAAGAACGGAACCGTCCATGCGTCTTTTTCTCACTGCCGCCGCCCTCTCCCTTGCTTTTTCCAGTAGCGTATTTGCCGCCCCGCGGGTGGACCCTGCCGTGTACGAAAAGCTGGACGTGTTTGCCCACGTGCTGGAAAAAATCCGCACCAGCTACGTGGAAACCGTGACCGAAACCGAGGTGATTGAAAACGCCATCAACGGGATGCTGACGAGTTTAGACCCACACTCCAGCTACATGAAAACCGAGGAATTTAAAGGTTTGCAAGAGCAAACCCAAGGCGAGTTCGGCGGCTTGGGCATTGAAGTGACCATGGATGGTGGGTTGGTGAAAGTGGTAAGCCCCATTGAAGACACCCCCGCCGCACTGGCTGGCCTACAAAGCGGCGATTTGATTACCCGCATCGACGCCAAAGACGTGCAAGGCATCACCTTGAAAGACGCGGTCGACATGATGCGCGGCAAACCCGACACCCAAGTGAAACTTCTGGTGTTCCGCGAAAGCGAAAAACGCACCTTCCCCGTGACCCTCACCCGCGCCGTCATCAAAGTGAAGCCCGTCAAAGCCAAGTTGCTGGAAAGCGGCATCGGCTACCTGCGCATCACCGCCTTCAATGAGTACACCGACAGCGCCCTGCAAGACCATTTTGCCACCTTGGTGAAAGACAACAAAGCCCCGCTGAATGGCTTGATTCTGGACCTCCGCAACAACCCTGGTGGTTTGCTCAACCAAGCTATTGCCGTGGCAGATGATTTTCTTGTGGGTGGCGAAGTTGTCAGCACCCGTGGCCGTATTGAAGGCCAAAACGCCCGTTATTCCGCACAGGGTGGCGATATCATGAACGGCAAACCCATCCTCGTGCTCATCAACGGCGGCAGCGCCAGCGCGGCCGAAATTGTGGCGGGTGCGTTGCAGGATAACAAACGCGCTATCACGGTGGGTACCAAATCGTTCGGCAAAGGCAGCGTGCAAACGGTGTTCAACCTGCCGGGCGGCACGGGCATGCGTCTTACCACCGCGCTTTATTACACGCCTGCGGGCCGCAGCATCCAAGCCAAGGGGATTGAGCCAGACATCGAAATCAAAGCCCCCGCCATCAAAACCAAAAACGGTGATGAATTTGATGAATCCATGCTGCCCACCGAAGCCGGTTTGCAAGGGCATATTACCACCGACACCACGGCGGAAGACAAAGCCGCCGCGGCCGAGCGTGTAAAAAACCTGCCCGCCGCCCTGCAAACCCTTCCTCCGGCTAAGGATACCACCCCCACCACGCTGGGCACCGACGGCAAGCCCGACTTCCAACTCTCCCGCGCACTGGAGATGATGAAAGTTCTGCTGGTCAGCAAAGGGCCGATGGCTGGTAAGTAACCCTCACGGCGTCATGCCCGCGCAGGCGGGCATCCAGGGCTTATGGACAGAAAGAACATCATGATTCCCACCTTCCACACCCAACGACTTATTCTCAAAGCACCCACAGAAGCCGATATCCCCGCGTACGAACGGCATATTATGAACTACGAGATTGTCCGACACTTCAATGTGATTGTCCCATGGCCTTTCCCTGCAGGAGATATTGAAAATTATGTCAAAAATGAAATAATAGCCAAACAAGGGCAAGACGATTGGGTATGGGGCATCTTTCTCAACGAGAACCCCGACGAACTTATTGGCATTGTCCATCTCTGGCGCCCTGGTGAACCAGAAAACCGCGGCTTCTGGCTCAGCCAACACCATTGGGGAAAAGGCTACATGACCGAAGCCGTGAAGCCCATCATGGACTATGCGTTTGACCATTTGGGTTTCGATAAACTTGTCTTTTCCAACGCGACCCAAAACGCCCGTTCAAGTCGTGTCAAAGATAATACAGGGGCAATGTTTGTTCGTACCGAACCCGCCAAATACATAGATCCAGAACTTACAGAGCGTACTGTCTACGAACTCACCAAGTCCAACTGGCAAATTTTTAAAAAGGAACACCATGGCTAACACCCCCACCACCAACCTTCTCCCCGCCATTGTGGCGGTGGCCATTGCCGCTGTGCTCAGTTTGGCCTTGGCTTTATACCTGCCCGTGTTACGGCGGGCCGAGGCGCCATCCATACCCGTAGAACACCCCCAACCCTTGCCCCCTCTCACCACCGAATTCCCCGAAACCACCGAGCCTCCCGCCCCTGTGGTGGTGCCAGAACCCGTGGGCGCTCCCAGCCCTACCGAACAGACCGTCAGCAATACCGTACCCGAACCCCTCGCTATCTCTCCCACCGTGTTGCGTTATCAAACCAACGCCCAACCCGTTCCCACCGTCCCCCAAGGCCACGCCACACTGGCCTTGGTGATCGATGATATGGGTGTGGACGTGCCCGCCACCGAAGACACCATGGCCCTGCTGCCCGCCCCTGTCACATTCGCCTTTTTGCCGTACGGAACATACAGCGCCCATCAAGCCCGCGCCGCCTATGCAAACGGCCACGAGATTTTGGTGCACATCCCCATGGAGCCACTTGCCACCAGCGCCAACGGCCAAACCCCTCCCAACCCTGGCCCCCATGCGTTGCGTGTGGATGATTCTCCCGAAGTATGGAACACCAATCTGGCCGTCAATCTGAAACCGTTTTTAGATGTTGCCATTGGCGCCAACAACCATATGGGCAGCCGCTTTACCCAAAGCACCCAAGGCATGGCCGTAGTGCTGGCCCACCTTGCCAACCATGGCCTACTGTTTTTGGATAGTTACACCACCGCCCGCACCGCCACCCGTGCGGCAGGTGCGGGGATGAACATCCCCCTGCTGCAACGGAACGTGTTTTTGGACGATAACATTTCTCCCGCCGCCATTGAGGCCGAATTCAACCACGCCATCGCCTACGCCCGCAAACACGGCCACGCCATCGCCATTGGCCACCCCCACCCCGCCACGCTGGCGGTGCTGGCCCGGCGATTGCCCACGTTGGAGCAAGAAGGCATTGCCCTTGTGCCTCTTACATACGATATATCAAAGTTTTAGCATTATCTTTCCAAAATCGTAGCCAGCGGCGGGGGCTTCCCCTATACTCCGCCCCATGAACACTCCTTACCGCCGCCCGCGTGGCCATATGCAGGCGGATAACTCCAGCAGCGAGCAAACGCCCAAAGGGCGCCTGCGCCGCAACGTGGGCTTGGTGGTTACCGATGGCAAAGGTTTGGTTCTGGCAGGCCTGCGCTACCACAGCATGAACAACGAAGAAGCGTGGCAACTGCCCCAAGGCGGCATTGATGGGCGGGAAAAACCCCTGAGCGCCGCCTACCGCGAACTGAAAGAAGAAACCGGCCTGCGCCCGCAACAGGTAGAGTTTGTGGCGGAACTGAAAGATTGGACCGAGTACTACCTGCCCGAAAGTTGGGCCAAAGGCCGCACCTTTGTGGGGCAAAAGCAAAAATGGTTTTTGTTTCAATACTTGGGCGAGGGTTTACCCGACCTCGCCACCGCCAAACACCATGAATTTTCGGCCTTAAAGTGGGTAGAACCCGCATGGTTGCACGCCCACGTGATCGACTTCCGCAAGCCTGTGTACGCAGCGGTGTTTGAAGGCTTTGCTGAACAGTTAAAGCAGCATGCTTAAAGCCCCTCTAAAGCCCTCGCAACGTCGTTATGCCTGCGGGCATAGTGCTCACCTTCCCTCCCACAGGCTTGTGCACCAGCACCCGCGTGCCGCCCACGGTGCGGCTGGCCAGGGCCACTATCACGCCCGCTACCCGCAGCACGGCGCGGGGTTTAAAGCCGGCTTCCATTAACACGGCCTGAAGTTTGCCAGCCGTAAAACACCGCCCCGCCGCAAAAGGCCCCTTGCCCAACCGGCACAGGGCAAAGCTGGCGGGCACCACCACCATCAGCAGGCCATCCGGCCGCAAGGCTTGGGCGCAGCGGGTTAACAGCTCCGCCGCATCAGCCGCAAGGTCTTCCAGCGCGTGGGCCAGCACCACGCGGTCGTAGCGGCATTCCATGTAGTTATCCTCGCCCAGCGCAGGGGGAAGCACGGCATCCGCCAGCGCGGTGGGCCAGCAAGCGCGGTAGGGGGCTGCGTAACCCACCTCCAGCAGCAGGGGCCGCAAGGCGCCCACCCAGCGGGCATCTTCCACCCCCTGCACCGCCGCCACCACGGCGCGGGCCACCTTGCTGCCCGCAGGGGTGGCGTACCACGGGGCTAAAGTTTCGGGGGTCCAGGTCATGGGGGCAGGATAGTAGGTCAGAGTCCTAAGGTCAAAGTCATGTTGAATTTTACTTAAACTTCACGTATGAAACACCTACGCGGGATTAGTACATCGGTAGTATAATAGCTTCCCATGCTATAGAGACGGGTTCGATTCCCGTATCCCGCTCCAGAATTTACCTATAGCTAAATAACTTTAGTTTGCGACAAGTAGGGGGTTTGAGGGGGCGTCAGCCCCCTCACGCCGCAGACGTCATTCCAGGGAGCACGGCCCCGCACACATCCAGAAACCCGCAAACCAATCCGCCGCGCGCAACCTGGAATCCAGCACTGCTGGTGCCGTAAGCCCTAGATTCCAGCCTTAGCTGGAATGACGCCTGCGGCGTAAGGGGCTGCGCCCCTTAACCCCCTACAAACC
>JBAQUT010000021.1:0-64911 GCA_049297695.1 Alphaproteobacteria bacterium
GGGGGATAGTTTCCAACACGCGCCAGAGAAGGTTCATGGCGCCAGAGTATCAGTTACTTCTCTACTTCGGTAGTGGGGGGTGTTTGAATAGGTTGAGGTTTCCACATATGACCTGCAATCCGCCAAGCAAGGGCATTGGTAGGCATGCATTGGGCCACGTACAAGGCAATATCTTTCCCCACAGGGCCATATTTACCTTTGGTCGGGATTTTTGCCAATTCGGGTTCCAGCAAGCGACAATCCAATTGCATGTTGTAGGTGGTTGCCGTGTGTTTCAGCTGTTTGATTTCAACCCATGAAAGCTTGCCATCTTCCAAAGAACGTGCGGCTTGAGATGTAAGGCTGGTAATGTGTTCGGGCGGTGTGCGCTTCACAAACTCACACATGGTTTCAGCCAACACACGGGCTTCAGGGGCCACAATGCCAATCCCAACACTCCTGAACATTTTTGGCAAATAACATGTTTGCAAAAGAGAGTTTGGGCTGTTCAAACGGCCCAGGGTTTTAACAAGTTTGTCGGGTGCCACGGTAATAATGGTGGGGTTAACATGGCCTTTCGATTCTTCACGGACAAGCAAACCAACTAGCGCGGTTGCGGAAGCGGCATATAAACTACCCGTCATAATTGCGGTTGCCGCTTTGGCTGGTTTGGAGAGGCTGCGTTTGCGCGATGAGAAAAGGTTTGGGTTAGTGACGTGGGCAGGTATCTCAATACTATGAGGAGGTGAATGTTTTATTGGATTGCGACGTTCTGGAGAGGGAGTATAAACCACGACAGTTGGCGTGTTAAGAATTGGTGCTGAAGGCGGTGGTGGTGGCGCAACCTGAACCTTCTGCACAACAGGCTCAGGTATTGCATTTGAAACCCGCTCGGCAAGCGACGGCGGTGGCGGAGCCACAGGCTTTGCTTCGTTCAGGCGCGTAATCAAGCTTTTTGGTTTCTTGCTCATCCCCCAAGTATGGGGCACCCAAGGGGGTATTTCAAGGTGCCATCACATCTCGCAGGTGCCACGCCGCGGGTACGCGCCACTCGGGCTGGTTGTAGCCAAAACCGGCGGCTTCGGTGGGAGAAATCCCTTGGATGCGGCGGTGCACGGCCGTTAAACTGTACGGCGCGTACAGCCACAGGTACGGCTGTTCCTCATGCAAAATGGCTTGGAACCTGTCCAACAAGGCTTTGCGCGCGGGCTGGTGAAACTCCCGCCGTGCTTGGTCCATCAGCTTATCCGCTTCGGCGTTGGCAAACCCAACAATATTAAACTCTTCCGGCTTGGTTTTGCTGGAATGCCAAATATCATACGGGTCGGGTTCGGCGGAAAGGCTCCACCCCAGCAGTACGGCGTCAAACTCGCGCTTGCGGATGGTGTTGCTCACAAAGCTGCTCCACTCCTGCACCCGTATCTTCATATCCACGCCCACCTCGCGGAAAAACTGCTGCATAATCTCGGCCGTTTTTTGGCGGGCATCGTTCCCTTGGTTGGTGGTCAGGGTGAAGGTGAGAGGCTTGCCGTCTTTCTCCACCACACCGTCTCCGTCGGTATCGGCCCATCCCGCCTCGGCCAGAAGGGCTCGGGCTTTGGCAGGGTTGTAGGGGTATGGTTGCAGGCTTGTGTTGTACGCCCAGGTGCCGGGCTTAAACACCCCCGCCAGCGGCAACCCCTGCCCAAACAACACGGCGTTGATGATGCCTTGCCGGTCCACCGCGTAACTCAAGGCCTGCCGCACGCGGGCATCGGCAAACACGGGGTTTTTCAGGTTGAAGCCCATGTAGGTGTAGCCATTGGAAAGGCTGCGGAGCTTTGTATAACGGCTGCTAAACCACGGTGCCTCGGTTTGGCGGTTGTAGGCCAGGGGCTTCAGGCCCACCATATCCACATTACCCGCTTTCAGCTCCATAAACTGAGTGTCTTGGTCGGGCACAATACGGTAACTATATTGCCCAAGGAAAGGTTTTTGCCAGCTGTGCGGGTTGGCAGTCAGCAGCACATCTTGCCCCTTGCGCCAGCGCACCAGCATGTACGGGCCGGTGCCAACGGGGTGTTCTTTCAGACGGGTTTGGTTGAAGTCGGCATCCAGCGCCATTACGTGCTTGGGCAAAACGGAAAGCCCCGCCCAACTGGCCAAGGCGGGCACAAACGGTTCGGCGTAGGTCACGCGGAAGGTGTGGGCGTCGGGCGCCTCGGCTTTTTGCACCATCAGGTAATCGCCCGCATAGGCGGTTTGAGTGGCGGGGTTGGTGATGGCTTGGAAGGTGGCCAGCACATCCGCACTGCTGAAAGGTCTCCCGTCGCTGAACCGTACCCCCTTCCGCAACACGAACGTGATGGTGCGGCCTCCGTTGGATACTTCCCATCGCTCGGCCAGCTCGCCTTTCAGGTTCAGGTGTTCGTCATAGGTAAGCAGGCTGTTGAAGATAAGCCCGCCCAACTCGCTGGCGGAAGATTCTCCTGCCAAAAAAGGTACCAAGCCCGTGGCGTCTCCAGTGAGCGCAAGGGCAAAGCGGTCGCCTGCATCTGCCGCGCTGAGGGGCGGTGGTGTGGTGTAATCCGCCACGGGGGCATCGGGCTTGCACGCGGCAAGGCCCAAGGCCAACACAAGCAAGGCGGTGTGGAAGAATATGACCATCATACGCCCCAAGTGTAAAAGTGCGGGCGGTGATGGTCAAACGATATGGCGCGGCATCAGGCGGTTTGCGGAACAGATAACGGTTGTTGAGTAACCGTGCTCTGCTCGGTTTGGCTGGGCGAACCCAAGGTATCTCCCGCCATAAAGTGCCACAAGGCCTGCTCGGCTTCGGCCCAAGCGCCGCGGGAAAGGGCTTGCGAAACCACACCGTGCACCATGCACAGTTTGGCGGCTTGGGTGGCATCCGCCCAGCGGCGGCGGCGGGCAGGGGTGTCTAATATGGCAAGGCAATCGGTGATCATGGCATTCAGCGGGTTGCCCGTAAGTTCGGCCATGTGCACCAGCCAGCGTTGCTCCAACGTCAGATTATCTTCAGCCGTATGGCTGGGGGAAGGGGCGTGCCGCGCCAGGCTTACAAGGGTGTTGGGAGGCACATGGGCCAAATGCCGTACTACGTGGCGTTGCACCATCACGCGGAAAGGAAGAACGTGCGTATGGGCCACATTGTGACCACGGCATACGGCTACCATGTCCATCATCCATTGGCGGGGGTCGGGCGTGCGGATAAAACTGCCGCGCCCAGGCGTTACATCCAGCAATCCTTTGGTGCGGAGCATCTGGATGGCTTCCCGCAGCGTGGTACGGGATACTTTGTAGTGTTGGCACAGCACCGCCTCGGTGGGCAGTTTGTCGCCGGGTTTTAGGGTTTCATCAGTAATACGTTTTTGAATATCATCGGCAATGAGCGTGCTGCGGCGGTTGCGGGAAACAAGCGGAGTAGAAGCAAAAGCAAACATATGAAGCAATCTTTCTTATTGGTTGTAAGCTTATCATACAATACAACTTATGATTGTAAAGTAAAGATTAAAAACCCCCAGGAAGGGGGTGTGGTAATTGGGATAAAATTAATTTATATCAAATAAATAGAATGTTTTTAGCGTCATGAGGCATCCGGGAGTGTCATGATGCTAGGCATGTTGGCGCGGACGACCCAAACCGACGTAAGATATGCCCGAAGCCGCCACCGTGGCAGGGTCGTACAGGTTGCGCAGGTCAATCAGCAGGGGGGTTTTGAGGCGTGTCTTCAGGGAATCCAAATCCAACCCACGGAAGTCCACCCATTCGGTGAGAATCACGGCGGCATCGGCGTGGGCTACAGCATTCTCCGTGTTGGCCACATAGGCAAGGTGAGGCGAAGTTGGCATCAAGCGTTGGGCATGGGGCATAGCCTGGGGGTCGAAGGCTTTGATGGTAGCACCAGCTTTGATAAGGGCGGGGATGATCGTCAGGCTGCTGGCATCCCGCATGTCATCGGTGTTGGCTTTAAAGGCCAAACCCAGCACGGCAATGGTTTTGCCACGCACGTTGCCGCCCATGGTTTTGATAATCATGTCGGCCACGTCGGCTTTAATCTGCTCGTTGCGGGCAATGGTGGTTTCCACCAAGCCTAGCGTAACGCCATGGTCGCGGGCAGTTTTGGCCAACGCGTGGGTATCTTTGGGGAAGCAACTGCCCCCGTACCCTGGCCCGGGTTGCAAAAAGCGCGGGGCGATGCGGCTATCCAGCCCCAACCCTTTCGAGATACTCAAAATATCGGCGCCCACGGTATCGCACAACGCAATCAGCTCGTTAATAAAGGTAATCTTGGTGGCTAAAAAAGCGTTGGCGGCATATTTAATCAGCTCGCTGCTGGCGCGGTTGGTAACATGCAAGGGGGCGCCTTGGTCGGTCAGGGGTTTGTACAACGCCCGCAACATGGCCTCGGCGCGGGGGCTTTCCACACCTACCACCACGCGGTCGGGCTTTAAAAAATCCCCCACGGCCTCGCCTTCCCGCAAAAATTCGGGGTTGCTTGCCACGTCAAAATCCGCCGTTGGGTTGGTGGTTTTGATAATCGCCTCCACCTTGGCGCCCGTACCCACGGGTACGGTGCTTTTGGTCACAATCAGCGTGTAACCGTTCAAATGTTTGGCCACATCGCGGGTGGCGGCTTCCACGTACTGCAAGTCGGCGCTGCCGTCTTCGTCTTGCGGGGTACCCACGCCAATAAACACGGCGTCGGCATGTGGCACGGTGTCGGCTAAATTGGTGGAAAAATGCAACCGCCCCGCCGCCACGTTGCGCTTCACCATCTCTTCCAAACCGGGTTCGTAAATGGGGATGATACCTTTATCCCGCAGGTTGGCAATCTTGGCGGCATCCACATCCACACAGGTCACGTTAAAGCCAATTTCGGCAAAGCAGGTGCCACTGACAAGGCCTACATAGCCGGTACCAATCATGGTGAGGTTGCGGGGGGTGTTCATTCAAAATCTCCTCGGCGGAAAGCCCTACTTCGCCAAGGCTTCGTAGGGCACATTAAAAGCCTAAATGCGCTATGCTTATTAAGTCTTTTAAGTGGCAGGGGAGACAGGATGGCCGTATCCCCTACTGCATTTAGTTATTTCAATACCTTATACTTCAATCACTAAGCGACTGCGTAACAAAACTTATAAAGGTTGCGTCACAATCTGGCAAGATCATTTCTTGGTTGCAAATGTGAATCCTTATATAGGACTCTAACTCAAGGGAAAAAACCTACCTGACGAAAAACATCCACCAACTTGACGAAAAATCAACGGGTGAGAGGTAGGGCTGTAAACCATGCCCCGTCTTGGTGATAACGGGCGACATGCGCTTGCCATGCTTCGGGGGTTTTGAAGCGTTGATGAATCAATCGGTGGCAGCGTTGGCAAAGAATATACGGGGCCAGCACGCTGTAGTCTTCGGAGTGGTAACAGAGGTTTTGACGGGTACGGCATATCTCGCAAGTGCCTGTGCTGGGGGGAGGCATCAAGCCCATCTCTATGGCCAGCTTGACCGCTTGCCATACTTTAACCCGCTGGTCATGAGTAAAGCCATTGTAGGCTTTTAGTGGGGGCCATTTCCAAACGGGAATAGGCAGGCCCCGTGCTGTGGCTTGGTGAAAAATGTCGTCAATATCCATTACTGTCTCACCACCCTCAGGAACTCAGGCGATTGGAAAAACGCCTTCACCTTGCTGCATGAGTCAGGGCTTTCGCCTGCCATCTGGGCCTTCATGTTCATGCTCACGCCTTGCATGAAAATGGGCAGGTAGGTTTTTTGGTCGCTGGATTTAGGCGGAAAATGCCTGTCCAGCCACGTACCGATTTTCTGGGCGGAGGTGTCGGTATCATGGGCGCAGCCGATGCTACGGCCCAGCATTACGGCAAAGGTGGTCATGGTATCAATCTCGTGCTCGATAGCCGCCCAGCTGAGGGGCATTGCGAGGGTGAGAATCAAAACGGCTGAGAGGGTGGTTTTCATGGCGGTGCCTTTCTTAAGCCCAAATCATCCAACCGATACCAACACCAAGGGCCATGCCATACAGCACCATGGCGGCGTAGACGATAACCATCTCGGAACGGTTGGCGGGTTCAACGTGGGGTGGGGGTTGGTTGGGCATGGGGGTTGTCCTTTGCGGGTTGAACAAAAAGCCACCCGATAAAAGGTGGCTGGGTGTTCTTAACCGTCAAAGACAACGGCGTGGTGCTTTTCAGCTTACGCCTTGGACAGCACACCACCACCCAGCCATAAGGGCTGCGTGGGCTTGCGCCCAAACAGAAAACGCACCTGTTGTGGAGGTGCCTGCCAGTCTATGAGGGGTTAAGAGCCCCAGAACGTCTTACCGTTCCAACCATAATCTAATATGTCCAACGGGATATGGGAAGGGCAAAGTTACTTGGTGGCCTGTTTGGCATTCTTGGCCTCAAGTCTTTCACGGCGCTTGGCTTCCCGTTCCGCTTTCCGCACCGCCCTGAACATGGCGTCAATCTCCTTGCGGGCATCCCAATATAGGAAGGCCGCTTCGGGGTCGGGTTGGTACTGACACACCTTCATTGCCATTTGGCGCTCGGCATATTGTTTGGCGGTTAGGCTTCGGGCGTGCAGGCGGGGTGGTTTGTTCTTCCGTACCTCGCGGGCAAGTTGAAGGTTTCTCCGCCGTGCCTCGTTCATGGCCTCGGTGTTGGTGAAGTTTTTACGGCCTGATTTTGAGCCGTTGGAAGTTTGTTTCTTACTCTGCTTTATCGGGGTGCCGTTTTGGTTATCCATATGAAAGTGCTTTCATTTTGTAGAAGTATAAAAATACATACATTTTAATCTTCAAACTTTTGAGAACGAATCTCTTTCATCTCTCGCTCAAACTTAGCAAGACGTTCCTTATCGGCACGAATCTCATCCTCCGACATACCCTCGTACCACCACTCCTCAGGCTCCGATGGGTTAGTTCGGTTAGGTTGGAGGGCGTTGCCCTGCGGCGTTACCGAATGCGCGTGTGTTTGCGTGGGGTTTCGGTAGGTGTGCCGAGTGGGAGTTCCCCCGACAGCTTCCCACATGGTGCAAACGGCTTCCAAATCGGCGGCGACCTCATTCGGGTTACCAAACCATTTACGCGCCCTATAAGCCTTAACAAACTTGTCAAAGTACTTCATCATTGCGTCAAAATCTTCGGTTTGGGCCTTAGCAGTGGCTATCTTTTTTTCATCCCTCTTAGCTGCCTCCCTCATTTTGCGGGAGAAGTTTTGCTCGCTGTACTTACGGTTGGCGATTTTCTCTGCCTCAGCCTCAGGTACGCCATGAGCGATAAGGTGGTACTTGTATCGCTCAAAATCATCACCCGAAGTTGCTGCAAGAAATTTGTTAATAAACATCTTCGGATTCATAAACTTGTCATACAAAGGTTCGGCTAAAGCACAAGCGAACCCTAAAGACGGGAGTGTCGGCATATTGTGCAAGCGTTTGAACGAAGCCTTTTGCAAACCAGCCCAGCTGTAGGCTATCCAAGTGGTAAACGCCAAAGCCTTATCACGGGGTAGTTCCATACGGCGTAAGGTTTTAACCCAGCCATGCAAGTGGCCAACCTTAGGAGCAAAATAGGTTTCGTAAGGGAATGCCCGCGCATAGCCCTCTTGCCATGCGGCAAGCACTGCATCGTTCAGCCTACCGTTGCTTAAAGTCTTTTCCCTGTGAGTAGCATCTACAGCCTTTTGAGTACTTTCGGGTAATGGTTTGGTTTTGATTTCTTCCTCAACAATCTCACCCTCTTCATTCACGGAGTATGTGATGATGCCGTTCTTGTGCTTGGATTCATAAATAGCCCTTTCGGTAAACCCTGAAAAATCCTGTGGTCTGTTCTGATGAGCCATATACCCCTCTCCCCCGTTCAAGGGGGAGGTAGGGGGATATAAATCAACTGGAAGATTAACAACTGGTAATAGGATGGCAGGTTTTGGTGTAGGACAGGTGGAAGGTTCTGTAACCTCTTTGGAAGAAATGGCTAACTTGCATCTTTTTCTCATTCTTGCCGTTAAACATTTGTTTTTATTAAAGGAGCTGAGATAGATAGCATCTGTAACCTTTTGTAGGGGAACAGACCTACTGGACGTAATCTCTGTCACGTGAGGCTTATCGGAGTGTGCGTCTGGTTCAGGATAAACTGGAAAGCTGGCGATAAAAATGTTAGCTCCCTGAAAACCATTAGCCTTACGTGTAGGGCTCACCTGAATCCAACCAGCATTCTTGACTGCTTCGACTCTAGCAAATGCACTCCTGCGCGTAATACCAAGTTCTTTGGCGATTGTCTGCATCTTGATGCGGCCCGATGCTGGACCAAAGTCCATATATTTGTAGATAGCCAACAAGCACTCTTTTTGCTTTTGCGTACGGCGTGAGCGCATAAAAGCGTTACGCCAATCCATAATCTTTGCGGGGTTTTTACGGGATATAATCTTACGCTTCTTA
This sequence comes from Alphaproteobacteria bacterium, assembly GCA_049297695.1. Lineage (GTDB taxonomy): Bacteria > Pseudomonadota > Alphaproteobacteria > UBA2136 > UBA6156 > JACKLD01. The sequence goes on from JBAQUT010000021.1 coordinate 8,428, forward strand.
CCAGTAAAGCTGGCGTTGATAGCGTGTCTGTAAATCTCAGATACAGAACTGTGTTTGATGGTCTCTAGCATACGATTTCCCCATTTGCTGTTAGTATGCCCTATGATGGCTTCTGGTACTTTGGGTGCTAAATGATTAGCTTAAATAATGGATTCACTTGGGAATCTCGGAATAAGAAGAGCACGTCGCTCCACGTACTCATGTTGCTATATCAACACTAGAAAGTCAACATAAACCTCCGAAATATCTAAATACTTTTCAATATGTTGTGCCCGACTTTAAGGAGTTCAATCAGACTCCCAGAACATCAGCGGCATGGTAGGTGTAGTGTGAGGGGGTGGGGTAATCCCAGTTTTTCTGAAAGGTGGGGGGGGTAGGTCAGGCCCGTAGGTAGTTGTACAGGGTCTCGCGGCTGATGTTGAAGGCGCGGGCGAGTGCTGCTTTGCTCTCCCCGCTGGCGATACGGGTGCGGAGGTCTTGGGCTTGGGCATCCGAGAGTTTGAAGGCCCGCCCTTTGTACACGCCTTTCTTTTTGGCGATGGCGATACCTTCCCGCTGGCGTTCAAGAATGAGTGACCGTTCAAACTGCGCAACTGAGCCTAACAGATTTAGCAGCAGGTTTGCCATGGGACTGTCTTCGCCCGTGAACGTCAAGCGTTCCTTAACGAACTCAACGGCCACGCCCCGCTTGGTGAGTGTGTCCACGATGGTGCGGAGGTTACCGAGATTGCGCGCCAAGCGGTCAAGGCTGTGCACCACCAGCGTATCGCCCTGCCGCACATAGGCAAGTGCCTCGGTAAGGGCGGGGCGGTCGGTGGTGGCACCGCTGCATTTATCATTGAACGTACGCTCAAAGGTCATGCCTTCTAACTGGCGCTCGGTGTTTTGGTCGGTGGTGCTTACTCTGACGTATGCGATGCGTTGGCCTGTCATGTCTATCTCCTTGTTAAGATGTGTCTATCTTAACTCTTAGACTAGCGTAGCCATATGTCATGTAAAGTGCTTGGGTAACCCTATTTTGACGGTTTGGGCGTCTTTTTTGACTGTGGTGTTGGGGTATAGGTCAAGTGGGCGGTAGCAAAAAGAGGCTATGGCGAATCAGTCTATTATCTCTCTAAGCTCTGCCGTGCTTGTATATCCCGTCCTTTATCAATCTCTTCCCGAATCATATCCTTAAGACCACCTAACCATACCCATTCCGTTAGATTGGGATAGTTACGTTCGGTTGCCGTGGCAAGGAATGGGCGTGCGGCCATAAAGACAGCTTCGCGCTGGGAGCGTTCACGCCAGTTGAACCCATAAAGCCGCTCATCTCCCTGTAAAGCATCAGGGCGGAATCTGGTACGGTCAATGCGCCCCAGCTCTAATTCCTTGGCTTTTTCTTTCCAATCTTTTTTACCCGTTATCCATGGAATGTAGGACTGGATAGCCTCGCCTTCCAATGGATGAGGTGCCCGACGCCATAATCCCTGAGCTTGCCGAAACGTAAAGCCCATTAGAGAGCCGTTCAACATATTTTCACACCATTCAACCGTTACTACTTTGGCCCAATCATCCTTGGCAAAGTTGGGGGCGTGAATCACGTTAACGAGCTGCTGACGAAGCTCATCAGGAGCTTTATCAACATCAGCAAGTGGCTGACTTAAGTATTTTTCAATGGTAGCTTCGTCCACAAGTGCGACAATATGGCTTCCGTTGTACAGGCATGCACTCCCATAACCATGAACGCAGTGCCCTTGAATATCGGCTTGTTTTCTTAGCTCCAGCTCATCAAGAAGCGGGAACATCCACACCGCTTGACCGTCTTTATGGAATCGTCTGGGTGGTGCTATGGGGAGCCACATAGTCGGCGGGACATACGTTTCATTTTCTCCATTACCCGTCCGAATAGCCTCTAACCTGTTACGGAACATGCGAAGTTGTTCTGGAATATGATAACGATGGCTAGCCTCCAAAACATCCCACATGCCGTATTCAGTCAGCATTTTTCCAAGAAGCTTATTTGTCAGCGTCTCCCAACCTACTGCTGGAATCTCACGCGCATGCAGGGAAGAGAGTACATTCACCTTAGGGCCAACAAGCCGCCCTAAAATACTGCTTTTCCAATCTTCAATATCCCTGACGTTTTCAGCGGTACCGAGGGCTTGCATCTTCGTTAAAACCTGTTGCCAACGGGACTTAGGGTCTTTGACGGCGGTGGCGGTTTCTTTCCAGCACTCACTCCAATCTTTGCCCGTCACATCAACAAAGGACTTGATATAACGCATGACAGAGGTAAATGCTGACCATTCTGCTGCTGTGGTTGGATACCATGTGGGGTCTATACCATTCAGAACATGGGCATAAAGACGTAGGTCATCGTGAGATAATCCTGCTGGAACGGGGCCACGTAATCCTAAAAACTGAACCGCTGTTTTACTGGGTGGCTCTTTGACAGTTTGCGCAAGAAGTCGGGCTACACCATCAAGCACCGATTTACCTTCATCCACGTCTTGCGAGACTTGAGGGAGAATGTGGACAAGGTGTGGTAAGGCGGTGCCCGCTTCCAAACGGTGTCGCCCGTAGGCAAGCCAACCGTAAATATCCCTGTTATCCAAGCCCTCATCCGTTAAAAATCGGACAATCTCAGGGTTTAGGCATTCCACAAATGCTTGGAACAAGGCACTTTTACGAACGGTTTCAACCTGCTTAAAAACATTAACAAGGTCTTCTTTCCCAGCAGCAAAGAGCCTCCTATCGCCATGTATGGTGCCTGCGGCGGCATCATGGCTACGCATATGCTCCTCTAACCATGTGACACCATACTCAACTAACCGACCAATATGGTTGTGCGTTGGGGCGTAGTGAGCGGTGGTGGAATGTTCCTGAACGAACAAGCCAAGTGCTGTTTGATGTTGTCCTGTGGCGTAAGCTCGCCCCATCACATCAAATCGCCCTTCAGCGATTTCTTCAACCAAGCCACGAAGTTCTGACCGATTCACTTTTACGCGCCCTGCATGGATTTTGCCATTTTGAGCTTCAACCAAAACTTCTATACGGTTTGGCCGTTTGCCTTGTGAGTACGTAAGACTTTGCGCCAAGACTGTCCGATGAGGTTTACGGTCTCCGTATGACACCAGAATATGGGGGGCTTTATTATCCCATGCGGTATCAAGTTTCAGGGCACGAACTTTATCGTCAGGTAAAAAAATGCCTCGGGATGCCAACCATGCCGTAACCCCTTTTTCCAGAAGGTTTGTTACAGGAGGGCGTACGATTTTGTTTGGCATGGAAAAATCCTATAGGGTTGCGTTTCTGTCGGGCAACTCAACCCCAAAAGTTTGAGCAACAACCTGCCCTACCTCAGCAGGGTTCAAGGCCGTACTGGCTGAGCGGCAAGGTACTTGGAAGAACATGTCCTGCTCCCATTCCCCACAATACGCAGCACAAGCCTGATACATACGGCTGGCAGGGGTATAATCAGAGTTATTTAGTTGTGGCACCAGATACACTTCTTCTCGTTCAGCCTCCATGCCTCGCCTGTGTGGCAAAGCCTTCATCATTCGCAACGCGTTGGAGCTATTCAAAAAAGTAGTGATGTCAACAGGGTCGCCTTCTGCACGAACAGCCTGATACTGACGCAAAAAGGCCGTTACCGCCTTGGCTCCACCTAAGGGGACAAACACACGGGCTAAAACTCCATTTACAGCATTTTCTGCCTCGGCAAACTCCAAAAACTCCATCAGGGAAAGAGGGTTGATATGCCCTACCTGTGCCGTGTCCATCATGGACGCCAAGCCATCGGGGTCGTTGTAACGGTTAGCCAAAGGTGCGAAACGGGCCAACACGAACCTGTGTGGCATACCTTGAAGTTCAATCAGGCGAATCGGTAGCATGTACACCTCTCCTATTTGAGCGTTGCATACAACAATATCGCTAATAAAACAAGAGGAAATCTATTTTAATACTACACTAAATCCCCAACCCCATCTGGCCCGTTTGGGGAAGCTGAACAATCCCGTTGATAAGCCACGTATCTGGCCAGCGAGAATGGGTACCCATGGCAAAAAGAAGGCCCTTGGCAGGTAGCTCGTGCCCCCAGCGTTCCTTCATCATTTCAAGGGTTTTTTCTTTACCGTACAATCTTTCCCATTGGAAATAGGTTGCCTCGGTTTCCCAATCTTGGCAGGTGCCTTCACGTTCACCGTCAGCAATGATATATTTGTATTTGAAGCGGTAAGGGCATGGTTTGTAGGGCAGTACAGGTTTCATGAAAAGGTCAGCTTGTCTGGAATAAAGGTCAAACTTTTCCCGTTCCTCCTCATACTCAGCGGGAGATTTCTCCTCCACGATAAACCCCTTAATGGTCGGGCGAATGAAGGCAAAACTTCGGCCAGCCTCCCGTTCTGCTACAAGGCTTGTTTTAACCATCGGGTCTATCAAGCCAAATCGCTGCGCTTCGGGCAGAGTTCCAACAACGGCGAGAGATTGGTGCTCTACACGGCGACTTTCAAGGCGGGCATCGTCTTTGGGGGTTCGCCATTGATATTTCACAACATCCCAACGGCGGAACTGCTGGGCGGCGTCAAGACTACGGAAAGTAATCGGGTAAAGCCGTACCCAATGGCCATCACGGGTGATAGCAGCTGTACAAACGGTTTCACCATGCTTATCACCCAACTGTGGGGCGGCTTTGACCATGATAATGGCCTCGTCCGTTTGAGGGTCAAGCAGCGAGGTGGTTTGGGATGATAAATGGTTGGCCATGCAACGAGATTCCTGTATCAACAGTAAGATTATGCACTTGCATGCCCGTAAGTTCAAGGAGGTGGTTAGCTACAATGCTACGGTGGCATTCGCAATGATTATGTTCAAAACACATAAGGCAGACGGGAGCTTTGCGGGCCATTTCGGCAGCAACATGTAAATCTGTCTGGGCGTATGGAGTTGTCATGTGTTGGCCGAAAATACGCCGAAACAGGCGATAATCTCCTGCACGGGCAGCCTCACGGCCCGCCTTTGGGTCTCCTAACCCGCGCAAGTGAACATAACGAATACCATTAGCCTCCAATGTGGCCTTCAAGATAGATTTTGAAAAGCCTTTCTTGCGGGAGAGAGGCATCTCACGAACATCCAACAGGGTATGTATCCCCGCATCTTGTAGGGTCAGCACAAAATCCTCCACACGGGAGCCTTCGTAACCAATGGTGTAAAGCGTTTTTTCTAATGCCATGGCCAACAGCATACCCTAAACCACCCGTCATGGCATCCGTTTTCCTGATTCTATGCCGTGGGGTGTAGCACAAACTTACAACGCCATTTTTTCTTGACCAAAAAATGATACTAAGTATTTGAAACGAAATGATTTCGTTTAGGATTTCTTATAGGGTTTGAGGTGTTTTGTCACGGCTTCAGGGTATGTGAGTTTACAGATGGCCTCGTGCAGTTTTTCCAGTGATATGTCATCGGTGTATCCTTCCGTTACCGAACCTGCGGTACTGTGGCCTAGGAGAGCTTGCACGGTATCCATGGGGATGCCACATTCACGGCGGCATGTGCTGGTAAACGTATGGCGAAAACTATGGAACACCAGCTTTCTGCGTTTAAGTTCAATGCCCTCAAGGTACGTACGAAAAAGTCTTGTAAAGTTTTGGGAATACGTGCCATCCCATCCACGCTCAATCTCTTCAAAAATACGCTTGCGGCCTTGTTTGGTCATATCGGAAACAAAACGGGTTATACCCAGTTCAATCAGTTTGGGGTGGATGGGTATTACGCGTTTGCTTGATGCACTTTTTATGCTCTTACCCTCAATACCGCCCTCATCATCGTTGACATCAAAATACCATATATCGTTAGCTTGCTTGATGTCTCCGACAGCCATCTGGCAAATCTCACCTGACCGCATCCCCGTGTATAGGCTAATCAAAGGCACCCAATACAGTGCGTCCATGGTGATGGTATCGCCCTTTTTATAACGGTATTGGTAGATTCCGTCTGGTTGGTGGCCTGTGTATTGAGGGGTGTTGAAAAACTTAACTAAATCGTCGGCTTTATAGGATTCACGTTTTTCATTCGATTTGGCTTTATCCATAGCCTCAAAAGTTGGCAAAACTTGACTGGCGGTACGCTCGCTGGTCATAAGCCACTTTTTAAAACTACGTAGGTTAACGTTATATTTATCTTGGTTAGCAGGTGAAAAAGTGGGGAGCTTTTTGCCTGCCTCTAAAATCTCCGCCATGGGTTTGCCAGCGAGTTGTTTAAGTTTGGTGTAGTTTTTGGGCACTTGGCCAAGGTTGCTGGAAAACTCCATCAAGTGTTTGTTGGTAAACTGGTTCACTTGTTTGATGTTCGGGAACATCTCACGGAACAGGGTAAAGCAGGATTCAATATCCAGTACCGTTTTTATGTTTTTTCCTTTGTTTCGCTTCTCGGTGGCGTAGGCCTTCATGGCCTCCTCCAAGGTTTCAGACGTATCATGCGCCTTGGCAGGTGGCGCAATGGTAGGCTGGGTATCAGGTGGAAGGACGTAGCGGGGTAAATGAATCTCGCCGTTGCTCAGGGTTTCTGGCATGGGGTGGATAATGTCCGTATCAATCCCTTGGAATACGGCATCATTTATTTTGGCCTCGGCATAATCGCCTTTGGCCTTGGCAAGGTAGATGCGGGCAGCTTCAATCTCGGCTTGGGTGAACAGCCTGTCCAGATAGTTTTCAAGCTCGCGCTCGCTGTCTACAAGTTTGGTGAGAATGAGTCTTTTCAGGTAGGAGCGCTGCTGGGTGTCGGGGGGCGTTTTCTGACGCAGCTTTTCGCGTTTGGCGGTGAGAGATTCCACCGTCTCGGCAACGTCTTCGGCGAGTTGTTCAGTATCAAACACTTCAAGCCACATGTTACGTTCAGCTAACGTATCGGCAAAATGCTCACGCGCAATACGCTTGAGGGCCTTAACCACGTCTGGGTTGGAGAGCTGAAGGTCTACGTGAAGAAGTTGGGCCATGGCGATTTGGATCTTTGCTACAATGACTTTAGCAGCCCGACCATCGGTTGTCTTGAGGGAAATACATAAACTGATGCGGCGGGGGCATCCCTGCCGTTTGGGCAGCATGGCACGAAAGTAAAACTTCTGCCCGCGCTGGAAAAGGTACGGGGTTTTGGTGGCCTGTAACTGATAAACGTCTCCCATCCCCCCTCCTGCGTCACAAATCTTGCGCCGCCTGCGCCACAAAATCGTGGTGTTTGGGTGATTGGAGTAAAGTATCTTAATAGTTTGAATAATATAACAAATATCTGGCAGGGGAGACAGGACTCGAACCTGCAACCAAAGGTTTTGGAGACCTCTACTCTACCAATTGAGCCACTCCCCTGTGGATGTGGGTATGCCACGGTTTGGGGGTGGGGGTCAAGATACCCTGTGGCCTGTATGGAGTGCCTGCAAAAGCATCTGATTTTATACAGTTTAACCCAGCAAAACCGCCACACGGGGTGCCTGTATTCGGGGCAGCGGCCTCGCCCCTTGCGCAAGGCTGGCGTAAGGTGGGGCCCATGAGATTGCGCCACCACTTTGCCGCATGGGCGTTTGCCGTGGTGCTGGCGCTGCCTGTGCACGCGGCGGATTGGGGCCAAATGGCCATCGTCTCCAGCACGCTGGGGGTGGATGCAGGGCGGCTGTGCGTGGGAGCCAGTCAAGCAGGTAGGCCCTCCGACATGGGCTGCCCCACCTACGCGCCGTTTGTGAGCAGCGGAGGCCTTTTAACGGGAAGTACAGCGAGTTTTGGCGGGCTTACGGTGACGGGTTCGGCCAGTATGACCACCGTATCGGCCACCAACATTTCCGCCACCTATGTGGATGCCACCCGTAACGGCACAGTCAGCGCCACCTACGGGTATTTTAGCCAGATTAGCGGAAGTATCCCCGCCAGCATGGTGACGGGGATGGATGCCGCGGCGCGTGGCGACCGTATCAGCACCACGGGTGTGGCCGATGGCAGTGGGCTGGCCATGGTGGCCACCGATGGGAACGTGATTAGCTTCACCACCAGCGGCGTGAACACCGCGTACTTGGATAGCAGCGGGCGCTACATTGGTCCTGGTGTGAGCATCACCACGTACAATGGTGTGAGCAGCACGAACGGGTATTTTAGCGGGAATGTGGGCATTGGGACGACGGCGCCGACGAAAGAAGGTTTGACGATTTCTGGTACCAGCACGCCGGGGTTGCGTGTTCAGGCGAGTAACGCGTGGGATTTCTTTACGTCGGCAGTAGGTGGTCGGCTTGGAATTTATGATGCCACGAATTCAAGAGAACTGATGACATTCAGGACATCTGGCAAAGTTGGTGTGTCAAACACGTCGCCAGTTGCACAATTTGATGTAACCGGCACCATTAGCGCCAGCGATATTGTACAGGTGGGGAGCACCACCACGATTGCCTGTGGCAGCGGGTTGGAGGGCGGTATCCGCTACACCAACGTGAGCGATACCTTGCAGATTTGTACCAGCGGCGGATGGAAGAGTTTGGTGAGCGGCACGGTAGCTAATACGACCACAGGTACGGGCACAACCAACTATGTGGCCCGTTGGACAGGTACGAGCACGTTGGGGACAGGTATTTTATATGATGATGCCACCAATGTAGGGGTTGGAACTTCAACACCTACGGCCCGTTTGGAAGTTTCCGGTACCTTCCGCGTGGCCCGCAACACCACCAGCACGGACACGTGCGACGATGGATCGCTGGTGGGCACCATGCGCGCCAACCCCACCACGGGGATGATGGAGCTGTGCGCCCCGTAAGCGATGTTGGAACGGGTTTTTAAAGAACCTGCAACGGCGGCAAAGGTTTGCCTTGCAAGGCGTGCATCAACGCCGCGGCACCGCTGGCCACATGGGGCAGGTGGCGGCGCAGGTCGCCTTCACGCAGCACTTTTTGGAGTCCATCGCCCCCCACCACGCTGAAGGCTTGGCTGTGCAACACAGCGTTGGCAAGGCCCAGCGTACCTTCCTGAAACGCCTTATGCTCCACCGCGCCCATGCTGCCCAGCCATATCAGGCTGCCAGCCTGCTGGATAACCTTGCTCCACGTAGCTAACGTTTGCGGCCCAATGTCCATGGCCATGTCGGTATCCCGCAGTACCGTGGCGGGGCGAGTTTCCGGCGTTGCAAACCCGTGGCGTTGGGTTACGGTGAAATCCAGTGGCAACAGCAAACGGCACCCTAGCACGCCCGCTTCGGTAAAAATCTCGCGAGCTTCGTTCACGCAGTCGGGGTCTACCATGCTGTGGCCAAGGCCCATATCCCGGCTGGCCAAAAACGTGTGGGCCACCACGCCACCCAAAATCAGCGTGTCCACCTTGGTCATCAGGTGGCGTATCACTTCCAGCTTGTGGGGCACCTGCGCCCCCCCCAACATGCACACCAAGGGGCGGGCAGGGGTTTGGGTTAGGCGGTTCAGCCATTCCAGTTCCATCAACATGCGGGGGCCTAGAACACTCTCCGCCATGGTGGCGGCAAGGCCCGAAACACTGGCGTGCGGGCGGTGTGCCACGGCAAAGGCGTCGTTCACAAACACCTCGCCCAGGCTGGCCAGTTGTTTTACAAAACGGGGGTCGTTTATCTGCTCGCCCAAATGGAAACGGGTATTTTCTAACAGCAAAACTTCTCCTGCGCCCAGCTTGGCAACGGCCTGCTCGGCCACGCGGCCCACACAATCGGGCACAAAGCCTACGGGAGTGCCTAAAAGTTTGGAAAGGTGTTCAGCCAACGGCAAGGTAGAAAGGTTGGGTACTACCTGCCCCTGCGGCCGCCCCCGGTGGGTGAGCAACACCAAGCGGGCTTTACGCTTCAACAACGTTTGAATGGCAGGCAGGTGCACGTGCAAGCGGTAGTCATCCACCAACCCGCCCGTGGCCGTGGGGGGGATGTTGAAGTCCACGCGCATCAGCACCGCGCGGTTTTCTACGTTCACATCGGCAAGGGTGGGGTAGGGTTGCATGGTATTTAAAAACTTTGCCCGCGAAAATGCAGATTAGCAATTGACCATGCGCCAGCCCTCTCTTAATGTAGTACATGAAGTGGGAAAGGGGACACACCATGAGCACACCGATGCTGGAACTGCCCAAACTGGCCGATACGCGCAGCACCCAACGCCTTTTAAATATTTTATCCCAACTGGAAGAATCTACTGCCAACCGCTCCAGCCTTGCCACCTCTGTTGAAAACGGCGTGGTGGACATGAAGGTGGAAGGCGAGATTGCCCGCCTGCGCCGCGAGAACAAAGCCCTGAAAGCCAACATGAAGCAAGCGTTGGAGCGGATTGACGCCCTGATGGAGGCCATGACCCGTGAATCCCACACCCAACCCGCTGAGAGCATGGCGGCATGACGAACATGCTGAGCATCACCTTGGGCGGCAAAACCTACCGCTTGGCCGTGCCCACAACCGAAGAAGCCAAAGTGAACAATCTGGCCGCCCATGTGGACAGCCTGATGCAGGATATCCGCAAGGCCGACCCCTCGATGGATAGGGACAACATGTGGGCGCTGGTGGCCCTGCAACTGGCCTCCCAAGCCACCGAAGCCATGGGCAAGCTGGACGAGCAGGGGCACAGCGTGATGCAGTTCCACCGAGCTGTGGCGCTGAAATTAGAAGCGCTGTTGCCTCAATAGAAGTTGTTGGTTGTAAGTTGTAGGTTGTAACTGTAGCCCATTTCGAAATGCCTCGAGATTTTATGGAGTTCCCAATCAAACGCGACAGTTACAACCTACAACTTACAACGCCTCTTGCAAAAAGAGGCTCTGGGCCCCATATCCCCTCCATGCGTCTCGTCAAGCAACCCAAGGCTTTGCCGTTTACGGTGGACCCCGCCAATCGCGGCATCAAAGCCGTGAAGGCCGCGTTGCGGGAAGAATTCAAGGCCCGCCGCGCTCTGATTAGCCCCGATTTGCGGGATACCACCCGCTGGAAAGTGACCAACCATCTGCGCACGCTGTTGGCGGGGATGGATGGCGTGGTGGCCTTGTACTACCCCCTGGGCGCCGAGATTGACCTGCGCCCCTTGGGGGCGGAACTGTGGAGGGCGGGCATGAACGTGGCCTTGCCCCGTGTGGTGGAGCGTGGCCATGCGTTGCGGTTTAACATCTGGACACCCGACGGCGCTACGGAGCCCGATGCTGTGGGCCTACCCACCGCCACAGGGCCAGAAGTATGGCCCACCATCATGGTCATCCCTATGCTGGGGTACAGCAAAACGGGCCATCGGCTGGGGTACGGCGGCGGATATTACGACCGCACGCTGAAAACCGCGCCCATCCCAACGTTAAGCATCGGCGTGTGCTACACCGAGCTGGAAGTGGACGATTTCCCCGCCGAATACCACGACCAGCGGCTGGAATATGTGGTGACGGGAAAAGAGGTTATCAGGTGTTGGTAGAGTGTTGTAAGTTGTAGGTTGTAACTGTCGTTCACTGTTGTGGGGTTCCGCAACAAGGGGGTTGAGGGGGCGAAGCCCCCTCACGACCGTAGGTCGTCATGGCGAGCGTAGCGTGGCCATCTCCCAAGGTTTAAATTGGCATAAAGTAACGATATTTAGCTTTCGTTTCTACCCTAACCGATGGAGAAGAAAAGTGGATATGCTTACAACTAACACCTGACAACCACCAACAGCTTTGCTATAAGCAAAGCATGAACCTCCTCTTCCTCGGCGATATCGCCGCATCTTCCGGCCGCACCGCCCTTGCCAAACATTTGCCTTTGTTGCGGGAAAAGTACGCGCTGGACTGCGTGATTGCCAACGGCGAAAACAGCCACAGCACCAGCCGTGGCATTACCGAAGACACGGCGCAAGAGATCTTCCGTGCAGGGGTAGACGTGATTACGCTGGGCGACCACACGTTTGACCAAAAAGGGGTGGAAGTGCTGCTGGCCCAAAACCAGCGCATCATCCGCCCCGCCAACTACCCGCAGGGCACGGTGGGGCGCGGGCACACGGTGTTCACCACCGCCAGCGGCAAGCGGGTAGGGGTTATCAACTTGCAAGGTCGCGTGTTCATCAACCAGCAAACCGATTGCCCCTTCCAAAAAGCCAAGGCGCTGATGGACGAACTCCGCTTGGGCGATACCGTGGATGCGCTGGTGGTGGATATCCACGCCGAAGCGACATCCGAAAAATGCCTGATGGGCTATGTGTGGGATGGCAAGGCCAGCCTTGTCGTGGGTACGCACACGCACATCCCTACCAACGATGCCCGCATCCAACCCAAAGGCACGGCGTACCAATCCGATGCCGGCATGTGCGGCGATTACAATTCGTCGCTGGGCATGAGCTTTGAGAGCGTGCTACCCCACATGCTGCAACGCGGCCGCTTTAAGTTTGAACCCGCCAGCGGCGAAGGCACCCTGTGCGGCGTGCTTGTTACCGTGGGTGCAAACGGCTTGGCCACCCACGTGCAAAGCATCAAGGTGGGCGGGGTTTTGGGGGAGTAAAACGTGTCGTCATGGCGAGCGTAGCGTGGCCATCTCATGAACAAAGGAGAAATGACAATGAGTGATAACCGGCAGTGGTTGATCGAGAAACTTAACGCTTATACAGGTTTCACGGATGAGTACGAACATATTTCAAAAATCATGACGTTGGAATATTTACGTCATCATTCAAGGGCGTTTTGGCGAGATGAATTTGTGCCTGGCCATCTGACATCATCTGCGTGGATTGTTAATCCAAGTCGCACTAAAGTTTTAATGATGTACCATAAATATATTCAAAAATGGCTTCAATTTGGTGGCCACGCCGATGGAAATCCAAATCTTGTCGAGGTTGCCCTTAAAGAAGCAAGCGAAGAAACGGGATTGGATATATCGTTGTTTGAAGTGTTAATGAACGAAGCGATCTTCGATGTTGCGATTGTTCCCGTTCCTGCAAATCCCAAAAAGAATGAGCCAGACCATGTTCACTTTGATATTCGCTTCTTGTTAGAATTAGACGATGCAATTCCTTTGCCTGAGAATCCTGAAGGGTTGGATGTCCGTTGGTTGGAGTTCAACGAGGCCCATCGACTCATTTCATCCGGAAATACCTGCTTGCGGATGTTGGAAAAAAGTATCTCTTAGGTAACTCCCATGGCTGGCCACTCCCAATTCTCCAACATCATGCACCGCAAGGCGGCGCAGGATAAACGCAAAACCAAATTGGCTACCAAAGCCATGCGCGACATTATGAGCGCGGTAAAAAGCGGCAGCGCCGAGCCAGCCAACAATGCCGTGTTGAAGGCGGCGATTGACAGGGCCAAAGCGGTGAACATGACGAAAGATGTCATCCAACGCGCCATCAACCGCGGTACGGGCGCCGAGAAGGGGGCTGATTTTGAGGAGCGATGGTACGAAGCCTACGGTGCAGGCGGTGTGGCGGTGATGGTGAAAACCCTGACCGACAACCCCACGCGCACCATTACCAACGTGCGCAACGCATTCACCAAAACGGGCGGCAACGTGGGGAGCGATGGCAGCGTGGCGTGGATGTTCAAACCCTGCGGCGTGATTGTTTACCCCGCTGCCACCGCCAGCAACGATGATATGATGGAGCACGCTATTAACGCGGGCGCCGATGATGTGCGGCATGAAGAGGATGTGCATCGGATTATCACCCAGCCCGCCGATTTTGCCGAAGTGCGCCGCAAACTGGCGGAAACGCTAGGTGTTGCGAGCGAGAGCGACCTCACGTATCTGCCACAGCAATTCCACGCCGTGCACGATGCCGACACGTTGGCCGCGCTGGAGAAGATGATGGAGATGTTGCACAATGATGACGATGTGCAAGATGTCATCACTAATTTATTCAGCGATGAAACGGCGTAGTTTGGCGTGAAGTTGCCACTTTCGGTACTTCAAGTGTGCAACAAAAAAAACACACCCCTTCAAAAACATACGATGGATTGTTGACACCCCGTACAGATGTGGAAACATGAGAACAAGGTTATGCGAGAGGCTGCAACTGGGCACCGCACGCAGGCCTCACAACAACTAACAAAAGGGTCACTCCTATGGCCGTTGCCAAGAAAAAACCTGCTGCTAAAAAAGCAGCTGTGAAAAAAGCTCCTGCTAAAAAAGCAGTTGCTAAAAAAGCTCCTGCAAAGAAAGCAGCTAAGAAGAAGTAGTTCTTCTTAGGCTATAAAACCGAGGCAATGCCTCGGTTTTTTTTATCAAAAATATCGTCATGGCAAGCGTAGCGCGGCCATCTCATGCGTGATAGAATCAAACGGCAAACAAGGAGAAAACCATGTACCACCCCATCAGCAAACTGTTCCATTGGACCATTGGCCTGCTTATGATTGGCCTTCTGTTTGTCGGCCTTACGTGGGAAGACTTTTTCCCCGAGCCCTTCCGCTTCACGTTGTTGGGCTGGCACAAATCGTTGGGCGCCATCGTCCTTGGCCTTTCTGTACTTCGTGCCCTGTGGTGGCTTACCCAAACCAAACCTGCATTGGTGAAAACACTCCCCGCCCGCATGGCTCCGTTCATCAACCTTGGCCATAACATCCTTTATGCCTTCATGATGATTATGCCGCTTTCTGGCTGGATGATGAGCAACGCAGCAGGCTATCCTGTATCCGTGTTCGGCTGGTTCACCTTGCCCACACTTCTGGAAAAAAACGACGAACTCCGCCACACCTTTGGCGAAGTGCACGAACTGGCAGGCTGGACGCTGATTGCCATCATCGCCTTCCACGTAGCCGCTGCCCTGTACCACCATGTGGTGCTGAAGGACGAAACCCTGAAACGCATGATGTTCCGCGGTTAAGAGGGAAATCGTCATGGCGAGCGCAGCGTGGCCATCTCATGACATCTAGAACCCAACGTATCTTGGGCCTCGACCCCGGCTTGGAGCACACGGGCTATGGTATAATCGATGTAACCGGCAACCACTCCCGCTACGTCGCCTGTGGCCGTATCACCACCAAAGCAGCAGAGCCCTTGCCTCAACGCCTTGCCACCATTGCGGCGGGTATTTCGGCCCTCATCACCGAACACAAACCCACCATGGCGGCGGTGGAAGAAGTGTTTGTGAACACCAACGCACGGAGTTCGCTCAAGCTGGGGCAGGCGCGGGGCATATGCCTGCTGGTGCCTACTCAACACGGGTTGCCCGTGCACGAGTACGCGGCGCGGCTGGTCAAAAAGTCCATTGTGGGCACGGGCGGCGCGGAAAAACACCAAGTGGCCCACATGGTGAAAGTGCTGCTGCCCACATCGCCCACCCCCATCCCCCCCGATGCCGCCGACGCCTTGGCCGTGGCGTTAACGTGTGGCGTGTTGGGAACGAAAACGTACTAGCGGATTGGAGTGGTAACAAGCTGCTTCACAAATTTTTCTGAGGGTGCATTCAGAATTTTGATGTTCATGACATGCTTGGTTTCAACGACAGGGGGTATAGTTTCCAATGCCGATGTATCAATCCCCCCCTTGGCAAATCGCCCCGCAAGTTCTTGGGCGGCTTCCATGGCAGGGTTAATTGGTGCTTGTTGAGGTTGAGGAGCCCTCAAACTGCTGGAAGCCTTGGGAGCGTTGGAGGTCGTCGGCGCCGTCGCCGTCGGTTTGGCATGAACAAACTCAGCCTTGGGATTCACGCTGGCGGTGGCAATCTCGTGGCCTTTTCCAAGCACACGGTCAATGGAAAAAGGGGTAATCCCATGCATTTTTTGGAAGACGAACAATTTACTTTTGGCAATCACAGCCATAAACTTATTCCAAGTACGTTTAGGGCCTGAATCGCAATGCGAGAATGCAGAACGCATTTTACCATCGGGCATTTTTTTAGGGGAATAGTACGCCGTACCTCCCGACATATCGCCCACTTCACCACTAATAGAAGCTCCATGGATCAACAGTGCGTCGGCTTGAATATTTGTTTTACCGACGCTCACCCAGTCGATCGCAAGATTGCTCAGGTGCATGGATTTCGATTCACCACCTTTTTTAGAGTTCCACGTAGGGTCGCGAAACATAGACGTAACCATAGCCTCGTTTTCGCCATGTTTGTCAGGTGTCAGGCTTTCCATCATCACAATGATTTGGCCAAGTTGAGAGTATTTGCTAGCATCAAAAGTTGTGTTTGGTACGGAAGTACCGCTCTTGCAAGAGCAAAAGGCTTGGAACTTTTTCCAATCAATCTTCCCACGTTCAAAGGTAAAAGGTTTGCCTTCATCACGCCCCGCCATGGTTAAGTGGATGCGTTGGAGTTTTCCATAATACTTGCTTTCCGCCCATGCCCGTCCCACAGCTTCAAAGTATTCTTGCGCTGGAGTTTCTGCGTTGCGAGGCGTGAATATGGAGGAAGATTTGTTCGTTTTTCTAGGGCTTGTATAAACAGGACCAGCTTCGTCTTCGCTTAAATCATCAAAGACAGGCCCATCAGACCCCCACTTGGCTCCAGCTTGGGCTTCATCCGCAAGCGAGACAATCCCCGTAGCCACGCCCGCAACAACAGTCGCCCCTTTGGCGAGTGTTCCAAGCGTATCCCGCTTGTTGGCATCAAACGGAATAGGCGCAAAAAGGTCTTTAATACCCATCCTAACTATATAGGGCGGCATCCAAGCCAATCCAAGGGGTTCCTGACAGGGCAGGGGGGGACCAAAAAGGGGCCGAAGCCCCTGATAAAGCCATTTGCAAATTCTACTAGCCAGAGCTGCACATGTGCCCTGTCTGCGCTTCCACTCCGCACTTACCAACAACGTACGCTTGCGGTGCGGTTTTCGTTAGGTCACATGTTCGCCTCTGGCTAGCGAATTATGCCAACGATTTTAGGATTGAAAAATCTACTTCCGCTTGCCCAATGGCACAAAGTCCCGACGGGTGGGGCCCACATAAAGTTGGCGCGGGCGGCCGATTTTTTGGTCGGGTTCGCCGATCATTTCGTTCCAGTGGCTAATCCACCCCACGGTGCGGGCTAGTGCAAAAATGCAGGTGAACATGCTGGTGGGGATGCCCACGGCGCGGAGGATAATACCGCTGTAAAAATCCACGTTGGGGTACAGCTTGCGGGAGATGAAATATTCGTCGGAAAGGGCAATCCGCTCCAGCTCCATGGCCACTTCTAGGGCTGGGTCGTTCACACCCAGTTCGCGCAGCACGGCGTCGCAGTTTTCTTTCATAATCTTGGCGCGGGGGTCAAAGTTTTTATACACGCGGTGGCCAAAGCCCATCAGTTTGGTGGCACTTAGCTTATCTTTCACCTTTTCAATAAAGGCGGGTACGTTTTCTTTGCTGCCAATTTCTTGCAGCATTTCCAACACGGCTTCGTTGGCGCCGCCGTGAGCAGGGCCCCACAGGGTGGCAACACCGGCCGCAATGCAGGCAAAGGGGTTGGCGCCGCTGCTGCCCGCCAAGCGCACGGTGCTGGTGCTGGCATTTTGTTCGTGGTCGGCATGCAGGGTGAAAATCACGTCCATGGCGCGCTCCACAATCGGGTTCACCACATAGTCTTTCGTGGGCACGGCAAACATCATGCGGAGGAAGTTGCCCGCGTAGCTCAGGTTGTTATCCGGGTACATAAACGGCTGGCCGATGCTGTACTTGTACGCCATGGCCACCAGTGTGGGCATTTTGGAAATCAGGCGGTAGGCCACAATCTCGCGGTGGCGGGGGTTATGGATGTCCAAGCTGTCGTGGTAAAAACTGGCCAACGCGCCCGTTACGCCGCACAAAATGCTCATGGGGTGGGCATCGGGGCGGAAGCCATGGTAAAACGTGTGCACCTGCTCGTGGACCATGGTGTGTTCAAGCACGGTATTTTCAAATGTTTCCAATTGTTTGGGGGAGGGCAACTCGCCAAACATCAGCAAATAGCACACTTCCAAGTAACTGGCTTGGTTGGCCAGCTGTTCAATGGGGTAGCCGCGGTACAACAGCTCGCCTTTGTCGCCATCAATGTACGTAATTTTACTTTGGCAGGCGGCGGTGCTCATAAATCCGGGGTCATACGTAAACACACCATGCTCGCCGTACAGTTTCCGCACATCCACTACATCTGGCCCCACGGTGCCTTTCATGGCGGGGAAGCTAAAGGTGCGCATATCGGATGGCCCTTTGGGGGGCGTAGGAGGGGCAGAAGCCCCGCCGGCGCTGGATTTTTCGGCGTTTTTGGGCATTTTTACCACGTTGGCCATGAGCGGAACCTTTTTTGTTTTTGTTAAGTTTACCTTACGGTGCGCCGCACCATGGGTCAACAGGGGAGAGGGTGGTCTTGAAATCCCCCTGTGGCATCCCATGTAAAGGTGTATGACAAACCTCTGCACCCCTCTTTTAGCAGTTGGCATTGGTATGGTAGCCAGCTTTACCCCAGCCCAAGCCCAAGTGTGTGAGCCATGGCCCGACTGCATGTACAATCGTAAACAAGTTAAACCCAAGCAACCTCAACCTACCCAACCACATGCCGCTGCAACACCTCAGGAAGCTACAAACCCTTGGAGCACCACAACCACGGTTGCCCCGCAATCCAACCCCCAAGTTTCACCACAGCCGCAAAGCTACCGTGGCCTTAAGTTGCCTGTATTTCGGTGTTTGTACGCGTTGGCAAGCAACCCTACCGCTGTTTCGGCCTCGTGCACGTCTCTTAATTCAACAGAGCAAGCCGCTGTGCAACGCCAAGCGGTTCAACTCAAAATGGCGATGGAGATAAAGGCGGTCAGCATCAACCATGCCGCTACGCTGTTTTACAAAGGTTCTATAACTCAAAAGGACTGGGATGCTGCGATTGATAAAGCCAACCTCACCTTTGCAACTGAGGAATTACGGGTGTCTCGGGCTTTGGGAGGCCGCTAATATGAAACTCGGATTCGCTGCCGCTACAATATTGACCGCTGCAACCCTAGCTGGCTGCGGGACAAAACCCAAAAACCCAGATGTCGTGATGGGCGTGAAAGAATGTACCCTAGGGGATACCCGCCTTCCATGGTTTAACAGCACGTGTTGGGGAGAAAAGCCATCGTCTCGCGCCACCGCCAGCACCGCCATTTCGGCCGTGGAGATAACCTTGCAACGCCTTCAAATCCCTGTGGATGTGAAAGGTAAAAACACTTGCGATTTAGCCAGTGAAGCCGCAGAGTTCTTAGATAATTTCGCGTACCAACAATCTCAACAAGGCCCCATTTCAATATCGGTACGACAAGCCATTCAAACAGGATTGAATGAGTTAGATAAAGCCGCTGCTGCCGACGGCTGCACTCGCAACTAACCTCATCCCACATCCACACCCATACTCCTCAAGTTCGCCAGAAGGTTGGGCGCGCACCGGATGCGCAGAGGCGTGGTGATGAGCGCCCGTGCCCCGCTTTGGGCGGGCATCCGCAACTTCACATGGGTGGGGCCTTTGTCGGCCCTTGCCAGCAGGGTTTGAATTTCGGAAAGCTGTTTTAAACTATCCACATCCAGCACCAGCTCCACCCGTTCGCCCAGCACATCGGCCAAGGGGCGGATGGTTTCGGCGTTGATGCGCAACCGCTCGGTATCCTGCTGCACCTTCAGCGTGAGGAGGAGAGGTTGTTTGGCTTCCAACAACGCTTGCTGGGCGGCGTACATCTCGCTGAACACCGCCACCTCGCTTTGGCCGGATTGATCAGACACCACTGCAATGGCCATCAGCTTCCCCGTTTTGGTGCGTACCTCCCGCACGCTTTGCACAATGCACGCCACGCGGCAGCTGCCGCCACCTGTTTCGCCAAACTCTTCCAGCGTGGCAATGGCCCGTAGGCCGCTCATTTTGGCCAGTTCGGCCTTAAACGCCCCCAAGGGGTGGTCGGAGTGGTAAAAGCCCAGAGTTTCTTGCTCAAAACCCAACAAATCCAGCGCGTCAATCTCTAAGGGTTTGTTCAGGCTTTGAATGTACGGCGTGGCATCCGCCGGCCCGCCCGCCTCGCCAAACAAACTGCCTTGGCCGCTGGCTTGCTGCTCGGCGTTGGCTTGGCAGTAGGCCAAATAGGCGTCCACGTTGGCCAGCAGCAGACGGCGGTTTTTTTCCACGCTGTCCATGGCTCCTGCCTTGATGAGCACTTCCAACTGCCGCTTGTTCATGGCGTGGGGGTGGTGGCGGGCCATAAAATCCCACAGGGAGGTAAACCGCCCGCCCTTGGTGCGTTCCGCCACCAACCCCCGCATCACTTCTTCTCCCGCGCCTTTGATGGCCGAGAGCGCGTGGCGTACCGCCCCTTTGCCATCGGGCGTGGCTTCCACGCTGAACATCAACTGGCTGGCGTTCACATCGGCGGGCAGCAGGCTGAAGCCCATTTTTTCCAGTTCCACCTTGTAACGGTGCAGTTTTTCCACGTTGCCGCGGTCGTAGGTCATCACGGCGGCCATAAACTCCAGCGGAAAGTGGCACTTCAAATACGCTGTTTGGTAGCTAATCAGCGCATAGGCCATGCTGTGGGCCTTGTTAAACCCGTAGCCCGCAAAGGCGGTCATGATATCAAAAATGCGGTTGGCCTCGTCGGCGTCGATGTTGTTCACCGTTTTGGCACCGTCCACAAACTTCACCCGCTCTTTGGCCATTTCTTCGGGTTTTTTCTTCCCCATGGCGCGGCGGAGCAAATCGGCCCCCGCCAGCGTGTACCCCGCCAGCACGCGGGCCATTTGCATCACTTGTTCTTGATACACGGCAATGCCGAAGGTTACTTCCAGCGTGTCTTTCAACAGCGGGTGGGGGTATTCCACCTTCTCAAGCCCCAAGCGGCGGGCCACGTAACTTGGTATCCATTCCATCGGCCCCGGGCGGTACAGGGCGATGAGGGCGGACAGGCTTTCCATATCCGCCGCCTTCATCTTTTTGGTGAGGTCGGTCATGCCGGCCGATTCAATCTGGAATACCCCACAGGTTTTGCCTTCCCGCAGCATGGCAAAGGTGGCGTCGTCGGCAAGGCTCACCGTGGCAATGTCAAAGCCGGGCGTGTGTTTCCGCACCAAGTCTTCCGCCATGCGGATGATGCTCAGGGTTTTCAGGCCCAAAAAGTCAAACTTCACCAACCCCGCGTATTCGGCGTCCAGCATGGAGAATTGCGTGGCGGGCATAGGGGAACGGGGGTCCACATACAGCCCGCATACGTCGGCAATGGGCCTATCGGTAATAATCACCCCCGCCGCGTGGGTGCTGGCGTGGCGGTAGCAGCCTTCCAGCTGGCGGGCGGTATCCACCAGCCGTTGAACATCCTCTTCCGTGTCGTAGCGGGTTTTCAGGCGCTCGTCGCTTTCCAGCACCTCGTCAATGGGGGGCGGGTTGGCCCCTTCGGGGATAAGCCCCGCAATCTGCCCCACAAAGTTGTAGCCAAGGCCCAGTGCGCGGCCCACATCCCGCAGGCAGGCGCGGGCCTTCAGGCTACCAAAGGTGATGATTTGCGAAACCTTCTCCGCGCCAAACCGCTGCTGGACGTACTTGATAACCTCGTCGCGGCGGTCTTGGCAAAAGTCGATATCAAAGTCCGGCAAACTCACGCGGTCGGGGTTTAAAAAGCGCTCAAAGTATAGGCCCCAGCGCAGGGGGTCTAGCTCGGTAATCTGCAAGCTCCACGCCGCCACGCTGCCCGCACCACTGCCCCGCCCAGGGCCCACGGGGATGCCGTTGGCCTTGGCCCAGCGGATGAAATCGGAGGTAATCAGGAAGTACCCTTCGTACCCCATTTTCACAATCACATCCAACTCAAAGGCCAGTTGTTTTTCATACGTTTCTTTCGCGGTGGCGCGGGCGGCGGCATCGGCACAGGTGGGGTACACGTATTGCTCCAACCGCTGCACCAAGCCTTTTTCGCATTCTTCGCGCATCACGTCGGGGGTGGGGGTGCTGCCGCTGAATTCCCACTTGGGCATAAACATCTGCTTCACGCTCACTTGGGGCAGCAAAAAGGCGCAACGCTTGGCAATTTCCACCGTGTTGGCACAGGCTTCGGGGATGTCCGCAAACGCCTCCAGCATATCCGACGCCGGCCGCAAATGGTGGTTGGTGGTGAAGGTGCGGTGGGCGGGGTCGTCCATGGTTTTGCTGTCGCCGATGCAGGCCAGCACCTCCATGGCGGTTTTGTCGGAACGTTTGATAAATCGCACATCATTGGTAGCCACCAAGGGCCACGCATGCTGTGCGGCTAAGGCGCGCAAGGCGGCTTCCATCTCGGGCTCGGTGGGCAAGCCATGGCGTTCCAGTTGCACATAAAAACGGGTGCCAAAAGCACGGGATAACGGCTCCATAAAGGCCTCCAACCGCCCTTGGGCCTGCCCCAACGCCGCCCAGCCACGGTTATAGGCCCCACTCAAACATATCAAGCCTTCATGGCGGGCCAGCACGTCATCCAGCGCCACACCGGCCTCGCCGTGGTCGGTTTTGCGGAGGTTGGCCAAACTGACCAGCCGCGTTAGGTTGCGCCAGCCAGCTTCGTTCTGCACCAACAGGGTAACAAACCCCACTTGCGCCCGCTCGCCCAACATTCCCGTGGGCAGGCCCAGCACGGGCACTTCGGCCCCTAAAATAGGCTGCACGCCCTTTTTGGCAAAATACTGGCTTACTTCCACCGCACTGAACACGTTCCCCAGCTCAGTGATTCCCACCGCGGCCAACCCCATGCCGCCCGCCGCCGCCGCCAAATCTTCCGGCTGCACCATGCCTTCCAGCAGGCTGTAACAGCTTTTGCAGGTTAAATGAATGAATCCCACGCCCATGGGGGCACCATAACGGGTTTGGTGGGGGGTTGCAAAAGGGAAATTAGGTACTTATATACAGATAAGAAACAAAAGGAGCTTAGTATGTACACCGTAGAAGAAATTCAGAACTTTTTGGAAGATGTTCAGAGCTTGATTTCTAATCAAGGTACTGGAAAAATTAGAAATATAGACAATTATGATATTGTTACTTTTCTAAAAGGTTTTTTGCCTTACATGCTAAAACGCAAAGATTATCCTGTAGCAGATGAGGTTGTTCGTGAAGATATTATTTTAACTTCTATGCGAATTTTATCAAAACTCACAGGGAACGAACCTAATACCATAGTACATAATATTAAGAATGATTCAGATGAAAAAGAAATATGGATTCTTTGCGAAAAAGAATTTGAAGGAGCTTTGAGAGCATCTAACAAAGAAGTATTAAGAATAAACACTTGTGGAAGGATTATGGCGATAGGGCGCAGAGAGATGGTTCTCCGTGAATCTAGTCAAGAGTTATCCGATTTATTTAATAAATAAGTCAAAAACTCGTTAACCCATCCTCACCACGCGCGAACACCGTTTCGCCAACTCCATGTTGTGCGTTACAATCAGGGCAGCCATGCCTTCGGTGTTAATCAGGTGGAACAGCAGGTCGGTCACACTTTCCGCCGTATGGGGATCCAGATTGCCCGTAGGTTCATCCGCCAACAGCAGGGCAGGGCGGTTCATCAAGGCGCGGGCAATGGCCACACGCTGCTGCTCACCTCCCGACAACTGGCTAGGGTAGTGCTCCAAACGATGCCCCAACCCGACAGCCCCCAAAAGCTCCTCGGGCCGTTCCTGTAATCCTGTCATCCTGTCATCCAGTAATCCTGTTCCTATTCTGGCCGGCATCCCCACATTCTCCACCGCGGTAAACTCGCGCAACAAATGGTGGTGCTGGTACACAAACCCCATGGTGGCGTTGCGAATACGTGCCTGCTGCCCATCCGGTAACGTGTCGGCCCGCACGCCGTTCACCCACACCTCGCCGGTGTTGGGTTTGTCCAAAAGCCCCGCCATGTGCAGCAGGGTGCTTTTGCCGCAGCCGCTGGGGCCTACAATGGCCACGCTTTCGCCCGCGTTCAGGGTAAAATCCATATCCTTCAAAACAGTCACACGGGCAGGGCCTTCGCCATACCAGCGGGAGACAGCGCGCATATCCAACAGGGGTGGGGTGTGTGTCATCGGCGTAAAAGCTCCACAGGGTCAAACCGCGCCGCCTTCAGCGCAGGCCACAGGCTGGCCAGAACGGTCAGCACCAAGGCCATGCCCATCACGGCGCCCATATCCCACACGTTCAGGCGGCTGGGCAACTCGGTTAAAAAGTAAACATCGCCGGGGAACAGCTTCACGCCCGTGAGGTACTGGATGCCATCCACCAGCCGGTCCATGTTCCAAACCCCCAGCGCCCCCACCACCAGCCCGCCCACGGTGCCCATAAGCCCCAACAGCAGGCCGTTGAAGAAAAAGATGGTGCGGATATCCCCCTGCGTGGCGCCCATGGTGCGCAAAATGGCGATGTCGGCCAGCTTGTCGTTCACCAGCATCATTTGGCCACTAATGATGTTGAACGCCGCCACCACCACAATAAGGGAAAGGATGATGAACATCGTCACGCGTTCCACCTGCAACGCGTTGAAAAAATCGCGGTTGGTGTCGTGCCACGTGGTGATGCGCACATCCAGCGGGTTGGCCACCATGCGGCCCAGCGTGTTGAACACGGCGGGCTTCATGGCTTCTACTTGCGTGGGGTCATCCAGTTTCAATTCCAGTGCCGTCACGCGGCCACGGGTGCCGGCAAACGCCATCACGTCGGGGATGCTGGCAATCACCAACCCGCTGTCAAACTGCACCATGCCGATGTCGAATATCCCTGCCACGGTAAACACTTGGGTGCGGGGGATGAAGCCTGCAATCGTGCGCGCCCCGTCGGGTGAGAGAACACGGATTTTTTGGCCCGTCATGATGCCCAGGTTGCGGGCCATCACGGTGCCAATCAACGCCTCGCCGGGTTGCAGCACAAACGAGGCATCGGCCGTGCGCTTGTCCATGGTTATCAGTTTGCGGGTGAGCATCTCCGGCACGCGTTCCGCCACCACGCCCCGCAACAACGCCCCGCCGGAACGCCCGCCAAACGTCACCATGCCTTGGCCATTCACATAAGGCTCGGCGCTGGCCACGCCGGGCAGGGCCCGCAACCGCGCCGCCGCCATTTCGGCGGTGTCTTGCATCATGTCGGGCATTTCCACCGTCATGTGGCCGGTAACACCCAAAATGCGGCTCATCAACTCTTGC
The DNA here is from genome assembly GCA_049297695.1 of Alphaproteobacteria bacterium. GTDB lineage: Bacteria > Pseudomonadota > Alphaproteobacteria > UBA2136 > UBA6156 > JACKLD01. The sequence continues at coordinate 33,415 of JBAQUT010000021.1, forward strand.
CGGAAACCGCCCATCACGGCCAACACCATCACCAACGCCGCCACGCCCAACACAATACCCAGCACGCTAAAGGCGGTTACCACCCGCGTAAACCCGCGCCGGCTGCCCAAATAACGATGGATGATGAGGGGGGTGAACATTAGTACGCCTTTGCAAACACCACCATTTGAGTGGTCGGTTTGCCTGTGAAAATGCAGGTGGTACCAACTTTGTGGGGCAGCTCACCATCCAAAGGCAGGCAGCGTGTTGTTACTTGGAGCTCGGCTTTGAGTTTCTTTTCCAACTCCGTATCGCCTGCCCATGCACATACGGCAAAGCCTTGGGTTTGTTCGCCTGCAAAAAAAGATCGGAATTCGGCTTCGCTTATAACGACTTTGGTGTTGGCATCCCTATAAGTTAATGCGCGCTGATAGAGAGTATCCTGCATATGATCAAGGCGTTCGTGAATGGTAGAGAAAAAATCTTCAATCTTTGTGAACGTTTTAAACGAAGTTTCTCCATCACGGTATGAAACAGGAAAAGATCTATTAGCAAGATCCTTTGGCCCTACTTCCACCCGAACAGGCACACCTTTCTTGACCCAATCCCACTTCCGTTCACCCACGTTCATGTCGCGAGTATCAATTTCAGCATCAATCACTCGGCCATGGTAGGCAATGCGTGAAAGTCCGTCTTGTATCTCCTTACAAAAGGCTAACACGGCTTTGTCATCATCGGTGCCTTTTAAAATGGGTATAATCGCAACGTGTGAGGGCGCCAAACGTGGTGGTAGAACCAACCCATCGTCGTCACTGTGGGTCATAATCAATCCACCAATCATGCGAGTCGAAACCCCCCAACTGGTCGTCCAGGGTGTTTTCCGTTGCCCATCTTTGTCTAAAAATTCAATCGCTGCTGCCTTAGCAAAGTTCTGGCCTAAAAAGTGGCTGGTTCCTGCTTGGAGGGCTTTTTTATCCTGCATCATGGCTTCGCATGTCAGTGTATCTACTGCCCCAGGGAAGCGTTCTGCCTCGGTCTTCCTTCCTTTAATGACGGGCAATGCCATAATGTCGCGCATAAATGTGGCGTAAATGTCTAGCATTTGCATGGCCTCAGCCTCGGCTTCGGGCTTGGTGGCGTGCACGGTATGGCCTTCTTGCCATAAAAATTCTGCTGTGCGGAGGAAAAGACGTGTCCGCATTTCCCAACGCACCACATTGCACCATTGGTTGATAAGCAGGGGTAAATCGCGGTAGCTTTGAACCCATCGGGCGAAAGCCTCGTTGATGATCATTTCGCTGGTGGGGCGTACAACCAAGGGTTCGTCCAGTTCGCCAGCAGGTTCCAGTTTGCCTTCGGCATTCTTTTCCAAACGGTGATGGGTTACCACGGCACATTCGGTCGCAAACCCTTCAACGTGCTCGGCTTCTTTGGAGAGGAGCGAAAGTGGAATGAAGAGGGGAAAATATGCGTTTTTATGGCCCGTATCCTTAAACATTTTGTCCATAATACGTTGGGTGTTTTCCCACAGGGCGTAACCCCATGGTTTGATAATCATGCAGCCACGAACGCTGGAATTTTCAGCCATATCGGCAGCCTTGATAACCTGCTGATACCATTCAGGGAAATTTTCAGAACGGGTTGGGGTAATGGCGGTTTTAGACATCACAAAATTCTCCCTTAAGGCCGCCATACTGCCGTTTTATAAGGTTTTACGCAAGCATCTTCCGCCGTGCCAAGGCGGTTAGCACAAAATACGCCCCCACGGCCACCATGATTTTGGTGAGGCTGTACAACACAAGGCCGCTCCAGGTGAAAATACCGGGGAATATGGAGTTGGCCCCCCACAAAAACAACGCCGTATCCAGCGGCCCCGCCAAAAGGCTGGAGTATAAAATCCGCTCGGCCAAAGGCTTTTGGGTAAAGCTGAAAATCGCCCAATCGGCCAGCTCGGCAATGGCAAAAGCACCCAATCCCGCCAAGGCCAGTTCAGGGGTGGTCAGATGGTAGGTTATGAACGAGGCTAAGGCTATAGCGGCAAGGGCCCCATGGGTTCCTACTTCCCGTTGGCAAAAATCCCGCAAAATAAACAAAAGCCCAATCAACAATCCGGCCCATGAAAAGGCTGTGCCGTCCGGCAATATCCACGGCGGAACGCGGGTAAACACAAGGTTGGTGAGGGGGATGGACGCAATGTATAAAAACGTGAAAAGGTAAGGGATTCTCATAGGGGGAGGGCTTTCAAAATCTAACCAAGCTTTTTCCGAATGGCTGGAAGCGAGAGCACAAAATACGCCCCCACGGCCAGCATTACCTTGATGATGCTGTACAGCGCAAACGCGCTCCAGGTTTTCATGTCGGGGAACACCGACGACGCCCCCCACAAAAACACGGCGGAATCAATCGGCCCCGCCAGCAAGCTGGAGTACAGCACGCGCTCGGCAAACGGGCGCCGGGTCAAGGTATAAACGGCCCAATCAGCCAGCTCGGCCACGGTAAACGCCACCACGCTGGCAATGGCCAGTTCGGGGGTGGATACCACGTAGGTGAGGGAAGCGGCGGTCATAATCGCCACCAACGCCCCCCGCGTGCCCACTTCCCGCTGGCAGAAATCCCGCAAAATAAACACGGTGCCCACCAAAAGGGTGATGGGCGAAAAATACGTGCCGTCGTGCAGCACAAACGGCGTCACCTTCACAAACAGGTAATTGATGAGCGGAATGCTGAGAATGTACAGCAGCGTGAAGAGAAACGGTATCCGCATCAGCACACCCCGCCAACACCCGTCATCACGCTGTGCTCAAAGGTGAAAATATCGCGCAGTTCGCGGTAGCGGCCGTCCATGTCCAGGCCGTAGCCCACCACAAACAGCTCTTTGGGCAGGCTGAAGGCCGCATGGGTGGCCTCGCTGGGGCTGCCCACGCGCTTGAACAACGTCACCACCGTTTGCGTGCCCGCGCCGCGCTCGGCCAAGGCTTGCTTCAACTGGCGCACGGCGTTGCCGCTGTCGAGAATATCTTCCACAATCAGCACGGGAGCACCATGAAAGGCCGTGGGCAAGGTTTCGGGGTTCATGGCCACGTCTTGCTTGATGTTCCCCTTAAAATAGCTCCCGCCCGTGAAATGCAGCACCAAAGGCATTTTAAGCTGGCGGCATAAATCCGCCGCAAACACAAACCCGCCGTTCATGGTGACAACCACGTGCACCAGCTTGTGGTGGCCCAAATCGCGGTTCAGGGCGTCGGCCATGTCGGCCACGCGGGAGGCGATGCTGCCAGCATCATACAAAAGCTTCATCATGAGCGTAAGGTATCAGGCTTTAACGGGATGGGGAAGGGGGCACTTCTCCCAACATCCCCCGCACCGCCGCGTGGGTATCTTCAAACACATAATCCACGCCGTGGGCATGGCGTTTGTCCAACGGTGCCGTGCCCACATATACGGTCACAATCCCGTTGGCTTTTGCTGTGGGCAGGTTGTGGGCGGTGTCTTCCACCATCACAAGCTGCGTGCCATGGGGCAGGTGGCTTAACTTGCGGCGTTTCAGCAAGGCGTAGGATTCGGGTTTGGTTTTAGGGATGCTATCCACACACGCCCGCCCCCAAATGTTGCGGGCTTGGAAAATGTCCCCCATATCGCACGCCGCTACCACGTGTTTCCCATGCTCCCGATAGTTTGCCGTAAACGCCGCCATCAAGGCTGTACGTGCCTTGAGCATCCGTAGCAAGTGGTTCAACTCGAGGTCGGGTTTCATGTAGGTCGTTATCTTGGCATGGAAGGCCCTCGTGGTTTCCGTCCACATGCGGGGCTCGTGCGCGTCGGTCAGCTTGAAATGGTGTTGGATGGGCCAAAATACATGCCCATGCTGATGAAAACAGGCAACAATACCTTCTTTGGCGGCCTCATAACTCACCCCTGCCTCACGGCTTATCCATGTGTAAACCTCATGGGAAAGGTGCGGCCCCGTGGGTGCCAACGTGTCGTCGACATCAAACAACACAGCAGGCGGAGTGCGGGAGTTAAACAGGGAGGAAATGGGCGGGCGAGTAATCATATTTCGGTATACGTTTAATGGGATGCAGAGTCAAGGCCAGAAATCATGAGAGAGTTACAACCTACAACCCACAACTTACAACCCTAAAACCGCCCCTCTTTCAAAAACCGCTCCAGCGCATGAATATGGTAATCGCCGCGGGCAAACGCGGCGGTGGCTAGTAGTTTACGGTGCAAAGGGATGTTGGTTTTGATGCCGCCCACCACAAATTCATCCAGCGCGCGGCGCATGCGGGCAATGGCTTCCGTGCGGGTGGGGGCCCACACAATCAGTTTGGCAATCATGGCGTCGTAATAGGGCGGCACAATGGCTCCCGGGAACAGGGCGCTATCCACCCGCACCCCCGGCCCGCTGGGGGCGTAATACTCGGTGACCTTGCCGGGGCAGGGGGCAAAGGTTTCGGGGTCTTCGGCGTTGATACGGCATTGAATGCTATGCCCCACAGGCTTGGCCGCAAGCAAGGCTGGAGAAAGTTTTTCGCCCGCCGCCACCCGCAACTGTTCGGCCACCAAATCCAGCCCCGTCACCATCTCGGTCACCGTATGTTCCACTTGAAGGCGCGTATTCATCTCCATGAAACTAAAATGATTGTCTTGGAATAAAAACTCCAGAGTGCCCGCCCCACGATACCCCATGGGGCCAAGGGCGTTACGCACGGTCTCAAACAGGGCGGTGCGTTGGGTGTCGGAGAGAGCGCTGCTGGGGGTTTCTTCCACCACCTTTTGGTGGCGGCGTTGCAGGGTGCAGTCCCGCTCGCCCAGCACGGCCAGGTTGCCATGGGTATCGCCAAACACTTGCACTTCAATGTGGCGGGCTTTGTCCATGTACTTTTCCAAGTACACGCGGTCATCGCCAAAGCTGGCCTTGGCCTCGCTGGTGGCCATGTGCAGGGCGTTGCGCAAGGCTTGGGGGCTGTGGGCCACTTTCATACCCTTACCGCCGCCACCGCTGGCGGCCTTGATAATCACGGGGTAGCCAATGCGCTGGGCCACGGCCACGGCATCGTCCTCGTTGTCCAGCGTGCCGTTGCTGCCCAAATTGCAGGGCAGGCCGGCATCGTGGGCAAAGTTCAGGGCGGAAACCTTATCGCCCATCAGGCGGATATGCTCCGGTGTCGGCCCAATAAAGGTGAATCCCAGCTTTTCCACAATCTCGGCAAAGCGGGCGTTTTCACTTAAAAACCCAAACCCGGGGTGGATGGCCTCGGCATCGGTCACCTCCGCCGCCGCCATAATGGCGGGGATGTTCAAATAGCTTTGGGCGGCAGGGGCGGGGCCCACGCACACGCTTTCATCGGCCATACGCACGTGCAGGGCGTGCTCGTCGGCCTCGCTGTGGATGGCCACGGTGGCAATACCCATCTCGCGGCAGGTGCGGATGATGCGGACGGCAATCTCTCCGCGGTTGGCAATCAAAATTTTAGAGAACATACGAAACATTCCTTAACTTGCTAAAGGCATAAGATGGCCACGCTGCGCACGCCATGACGATATGCTATTCAATCACAAACAATGGTTGGCCAAATTCCACGGGCTGGGCGTTGGTGGCGATGATTTTCTTCACCACCCCCGCTTTATCCGCCGCAATCTGGTTCATGGTTTTCATGGCTTCAATAATACACAGGGTTTGGCCTACCTTCACAGCATCGCCTTCGTTCACAAACGGGGCGGCATCCGGCCCGCTGGAACGGTAAAACGTGCCCACCATGGGGGATGTGAAGGCGTTGGCAGGCGGGCCGTTGTCCGCCACGGTAATAACAGGGGCTTTGGGGCTGGGGGCTTGGGCCATAACCATGCCGCTGCCGGGCTTTTTCAGGCGCAAACGTACGCCACCGGTTTCAATTTCGGCTTCTTCCATGGTGGATGCATCCAACCAGTCGGCCAGCTGTTGCAGGGCTTTCAAATCCAGCTTGGGGCTTGCGGGTTTGGTGTCTTTGGTCATAGGGGCAGGCTTTCTTGGTGGGGTTTGGTCAGGGTGTCGGCCAGCACTTCCAGCTTGCGGAGCTTCACCATCTCGGCGTGCATTTTGGTAAGTTGCACAATCCATTTGTCTATCAGAGCGCGGCGCTCGCCTGTGGCGTTTTTGGCGCGGTGGGTCAGCATGGAAATGGCCATAGCCAAATCGGGGTAGGGCGACATGCTGCCCATGGGGCGGCTAGCTACCCGCACGGGGGATGACGCCGCCTTGCGCACGGCAGCGGTTTGGGCGGCGCTGGCTTGGGGCAGTGCGCCAAGAGCGCTTAAGGCACTGTCCAGCGCGCTGGTGCTGGGCACCTTGCGGCGGGGTTTGGGTTTGGAAGGTGGTTTGATGGCCATGGCAGGGCTTATAGCACGCAAGAAACTGTTTGTCAGCTTGCAAATAGAACAACGCCTGCAAGGCGTAACGCGGCGGTCTCGAAAACCGTTTTCAACTCACCTTTTTTACGTTATACACCCTGCACGCGGAGGAGTGGCTGAGTGGTCGAAAGCGGCGGTCTCGAAAACCGTTAGGGGCGCAAGCTCCTCGCAGGTTCAAATCCTGTCTCCTCCGCCATATTATTATTTAGGTGCCGCCCCGCCACACCCCCCACGCCATTCGGGCAAGGGGTGTGGGATAACCCGCCCATTCTGATACACTCACATCATGAAACATGGAGTATGGCTTGGTGCAATGCTGTCGGCCTTGGTGGCGTGTTCCACCTCCTCGTTGTCGGGTATGTCCAATGCCGAGTTTGAACGGTTTTACGAGGCTTTTAAGCGGGATGCGGAAGTTCAGGGCTTGAATGGCGACCTACTGGACCAAGCCTTTGGTGGCACCGTAACCCCCTACGCCGTGGTGTTGAAGCACGATAAATCGCAACCTGAAACCACTCAAACCTTTGCCAGTTATCTGGCCAAAATGATGGTGGAATCGCGCCGTAAAAAAGGTGCTCAAATCTATCAGGATCATCTTACAACGCTGATGGATGTTGAGGTCCGTACGGGTGTGCCTGGCAACGTGCTGGTAGCCCTGTGGGGCATTGAAAGCAATTTTGGCGCCAACATGGGCGGGCATCCGGTTATTCCGGCCTTGGTGACGCTTGCGTGGAGCAGTGAGAAAGATTCCCGCAAGGCGTTTTTCAGGAAAGAAGCCTTGGTGGCCCTGCAAATTGCCACCCAGCAGCGCATGGAACCCCGTGAGTTGATAGGCAGTTGGGCAGGTGCCATGGGCGGGTGCCAGTTTATGCCCAGCACGTATCTGAAGCATGCCACCGATGGCGACGGCGATGGCAAAACCGATATTTGGGCCAACCCCACCGATGTGTTTGCCAGCAGTGCCCAGTTTTTGAAAGATTTGGGCTGGCGGCAAGGCAAACCGTGGCGTTTGGGGGCCACGGTAACGGCGGAACTGCCTTCCGAGGCTGCGTTTAACGAGCGGGGGTTGAGCGAGCCCCATAGCATCGGCCAATGGCAGCGCTGGGGTGTGGTGCCTCGCGGGCAGGCGTTTACAGCGTTGGGGAGTGTGGATACCTTGGCCCGCGTGTACCGCCCCATGAACGAGAACGGCCCCGCTTTCATGGTTGGCCCTAATTTTGACGTGATTTTAAAATGGAACAAATCCAGCTATTTTGCCGCCAGCGTGTTGTTGCTGGCCGAGAGTGTTGCTAAGAATGGAGACCTCCCTCGTGTTGATTAGTTTGAACCGCTTACCGTTTAGCCTGCCTTATTGGGGGTTTTACAAGTTGCCCTACAAAGCGTTGCTGACCGCGGCGTTGCTTTCGGGCTGTACCGAAATGTACGTGGGCAGCCACATGTTTAAAAAAGTGTACGGCGAGTACAGCTGCAAAGAAGATGGCGATTTAAAGGTGGGCGCCCCCTACAAGGTGGATGGCATTAACTACGCCCCCATGGTGAGCAGTTTGGGTTACAGCGAGCGTGGGGTGGCCAGCTGGTACGGAAAAGATTTTCATGGCAAGGCTAGCGCCAACGGCGAGTGCTACAACATGTATGCCTTTACCGCCGCCCACAAAACCTTGCCCCTGCCCACCGTGGTGCGCGTTACCAACCTTGAAAACAACAAAAGCGTGGTGGTGAAAGTGAACGACCGCGGGCCGTTTGTATCCGGCCGCGTGATTGACATGAGTTACGCCGCCGCCCAAAGCCTTGGCATGGTGGGCAACGGAACTGCACCTGTGCTGGTGGAAGCCATTGGCGGCCCCCACCATTATATTGGTGGCTTGAAAGGTAACACCCAATTGGCCAGCCAACTGCCCAACCTGCAACGCAGTTTGGGGCCTGTGAATCCAATACAACCAACCCCCGCAACCTTGCCAAGCTATGTGCCGCCCGCGCCTGAAAGCGAAGATTTGGCCCCGATTGTCACCACCCAGCCTACGGTGCTGGAACAACCGTTCACCGATGTGCAAACCCCCATGCCCGCCACCGAAACGGCTAAACTGGACGCAAGTTTGCCAGACTTAGCCACCAACTTGCCACCGCCCCCCGCCCAAACCCCGCCCGCCAACACGGCCCATTTGCTGAACACCAACATGTACGTGCAGGTAGGCGCCTTTGGGAATGTGCCCAACGCCGAGAAGGTGTTGGATAAACTCCGCGCTTTGGAACCCACGGCGGCATTGAGCAAGGTGGAAGGCGAGGGCATTGCCACGCTGACCCGCGTGCGCAGCGGCCCCTATGCCAGCATTGCCGAGGCTGAAACTGCCTTGGCCCGCCTGAAAGCTGCTGGCTTTGAGGGCGCACGGGTTGCGGTGGAAAGTAGGTAAAGATAGATTGAGCGATGATGAAAATTATGGTGACGGGACATTCAGGAATTGTGGGAAAAGGCTTTTTGGAGCGTTTTTCGGATAAGTACGAGATTGTCGGCTATAGTTTAGACTTGGGAGATGATTTATCAGATTATGATAATCTTGTCGCCAAGATGCGGGGGTGTGAGATGGTGGTGCACTTAGCCGCTATATCGAAACCTGTTGAATCCGCATCGTTTGATGATTATTTGCGTCACAACGTACAGGCTACGGCAAATGTATTGAAAGCTGCTTGCGAAGTAGGAATCAAGCGTGTTGTCTATGCAAGTTCAACCACTGTTTACGGTATTGAAAAAGGTATTCCGTTTGCCAGTCCCGTGAGAGAAGATATGCCTTTTGTATCGCAGTATTTGGGGGTAAATGACTTACGATGTCGCCCATGCGATCTTTCGTATCACACGAGTAAAGTTATGTCAGAACAGCAAGTTGCGTGGTATGGCCTTAATAAGAAAGTTGAAACATTGGCACTTCGTTTTGGCCCCGTTGGCAAAGTCTTTTTGGGTACATCGGTAAGCATGGATAACGCATGTCATGCTATAGATATTTCTCTGTCCAGTCCGAATGAATTTTGGTATGAGCCATTTAGTATTGTGGATGATATTCCCCATATAGATATAACAAAAGCACGTACTATGCTTGGGTACACCCCAACCCAACCTAAATATCCTGCAGAAGTTATTCGTTCAACATTTGAAGAGAGAACAACAAGGTAAACGATGATGCGCTATGTATTTGCAACCTTTTTTTTAATGACGGCTTTAACATCCCATGCGTTGGAACTTGCGGCCAAGTCGGCGTATGTGGTGCATCCTTCCACAGGCACGGTGGTGGTGAACCAGAATGGCGATACCCAAATGGGCCCCGCCAGCCTGACCAAGCTGATGACGTTGTACCTGTTGTTTGATGCCATCAAGCAAGGCCAAGTGGCCATGACGGATGAATTGCCCGTCAGCGAAAAAGCCTGGCGCATGGGCGGCAGCAAAATGTTTGTGGATATCGGCAAAGGTGTGCCGGTGGAAAAACTCATTCAAGGTATTGCGGTGGTAAGCGGCAACGATGCCTGCGTGGTGGTGGCGGAAAAACTGGGCGGCACGGAAGAAGGTTTTGCGGGCTTGATGAACACCACCGCCCAACGCTTGGGTATGACGAATACCAAGTTTGTGAACGCTAGCGGCTGGCCCGACCCCGCCCAGCTGACCACGGCGCATGATATGGCCAAATTGGTGGAAGCGTTGGTGCGTGATTTCCCCGAATATCAAAAGTTTTTGGTTGAGGAAGAGTTTGAGTGGAACGGCATCAAACAACAAAACCGCAACGGCCTGCTGCATGCCGGGGCGGGGATTGATATCGGCAAAACCGGCCATACGGAAGAAAGCGGCTACCATTTGGCCAGCAGTGCCGTGCAAAATGGCGAGCGCCTGATTGCCGTGGTGATGGGCACCGATGGCTTTAGTGCGCGGGAAGGCGAAAGCCTGAAAGCCTACGCCACCGCCTTTGCCCAAAACAAAACCGTGCGCGTGGCCAACCCCAATGCCCCTGTGGTGGAGAATGTTCCCCTGTGGCACGCGGTGTTTGGCGCCACCAACCTGACGGTGGCGGAACCCATAGCCCTGTTTGTGAGCGATGCCGACAAGGCTAAAATAACGGTAAAAGCCACTTACAAACAACCGTTGGTAGCGCCCGTGTTGGCTGACCAACCGGTGGGCGAGCTGACCGTGACCATGCCCGACGGCACCACCCGAACCACGGCGTTGGTGACGGGGGTTAACATTGCCCAAGGCGGCTTCTTCAGCCGTTGGTTGCAAAGTTTGACAGGTATGTTTTAATTTCTTCTGGGGTTTTATAAACCATAAACTCGATATGGAAGGCCCTTTGATAGTCTGGCATATCGATAGTGGTTACCTTAAGGGGTACACCTTGGATTTTGGCCCGTTTATAAAGCTCAATAAAATGTTCAGATGTTGCAAACTCATTGTTTACAAGCGCGAATGGGTTAGGCATCTGCTTGCTTTCAGATAAATCAATGCGTCGTTGGGCGCACTCCTCCAGATATTTTTAGTTCAATGTACGGGCTGCAACAGCGGCATCCATGGCGGCATAAACACCTTCCCATGTTTGATGAAGGGCGTGGGAATGAAGTTTTTGATAAACTTCGCGTTCGGGATCAGCCGCGCGGTGAGCTTCCTGAAATTTAAAAATACCCCGCATAGCGTCGGCGTCTTCACGGTTCATCATGCTGCTTTACTCCTTTTGTAAATTGTATATAGTTTACAAGGGTTGATAAATCAAGATGTTTATAGAAACGGGGAGAATGACCGATGGTTGTGACAGAGCCTTTGAAACACATGATGAATTTATACCTTGAAGCCCAATACTTTGCCACCAACACCGGCGCCTATGCCCGTTTTTTAGAAGAATTCGGCCAATGGCACGATACCGTACCCATCTCGTTCCAATTTCAAGGTAAACCTCGTCAATGCTTTGATAACGCATGGGAGGGAATCGAGCACTACAACCTTGGCTATGCCCAAGGGTACATTGTGGTGGCGGGTATCCCGTTAGACCATAGCTGGAACATCCAACCCAACGGCCAACCGTGCGATGCCACTCCCCTGGCCGAGCCGCCCCAAGCCTATTTTGGGGTCGAGTTCAGTTACGAGGGCATCCGGAACCTGTTTGCCTTGGCCGTGAAGGCTCAGGTTGTTACGTACGGCCGCGATAGGCTGGGTGATATCCTCCCCCTGCTGCTCAAAGCCGGCTACACCGCCGAAGTACAAGCCGCCTTGCTGAAAACCCCTGAAAATGATAAAGGTACGGGGAGAGAGTAACGGGGAGAGTGGGGTATGCAAGGGTATTACATCGCGCTGGAAGGCCCTGACGGGGCAGGTAAAACAACCCAAATGAAGATGTTGGTGGAGGCATTGAAGCTGGCACATGTGCCGTTTATCAACATTCGTGAGCCGGGGGCGACGGATGTGGGGAAAAAAATTAGGGAAATTTTGTTAACAGGCGATGCCAACAAGTTGGATGCCACCACGGAAGCCTTGTTGTTCAGCGCCGACCGCCGACATACCATTCTTACCCTTGTGCGGCCAGCTTTGGCAGCGGGGAAATGGGTTCTTTCGGATAGAACTTTTCTCACCACCTTAGTATTTCAAGGTTATGGCGGTGGTTTAAGTTTGGAAATGCTCAAGCAACTTACGGCCATTGCGGTTGAAGATACTCGCCCCCATTTGCAAATCGTTCTGGATTTGCCCGTGAACGAAAGTTTGAACCGTAAGGCGCCCCAATTCCAAGCGGGGTTGGATGAAAACCGTATGGAAAGCAAAGGGGATGCGTACCACCAACGCAACCGTGATGGGTATCATGCCGAAGTGGCCAAACACCCTGACCATTATGCGTTGGTGGATGCCCGTGGCACCCACCATGAAGTTCACGCACGGATTGTGGAGGCCTTGAACACGAAGCTGGGCTTGACATTAAAACCTTCAATATAGGAGATAGAACAATGATACAGGTCTCTCATTTCGTAAAATCAATCACTCTTTTTACGTTTCTAGCAACATCTCCCCTTGCCGAAGCCAAAATACCCTCCAAGCCCGACATGCCCGACGTACGCGTGTTGCCGAAGTCTCGTTTCTACGCCGTGAAAGACATGCCGTTCCGCACGGCCTGCAAAAGGCTCCCTTTGAAACTGATGTTAGATACGGGTTTTGCCCGCAGCCCTTACGCCTCACCGTTTCATGCATGGTGTAAAAACACGTTTGGCTACATGCTGCCCGATACGTATGATGACGAAGTCCAGCAGTTGATAAACCTTCCGCCTTTGGTGCCTACAGGCATTGAAGGTAAAACCCCAACCCTGTAAGCTGGTTCCATGACATCCCTCATCGGCCACACTGCGTTGCAAGCCCAGCTGGCCGAGATGCTGGAGGCGGGCGTGTTGCCCCATGCCCTGTTGCTGCACGGGCCGCAAGGGGTGGGAAAACGGTTGCTGGCCACCAAGCTGGCGTATCGGCTTATGACGGGTGGGACAGGGCTGGAACCCGACACCACCGCCCCCGTGTACCACCAGATTGTGGCGGGGAGCTGTGGGGATTTCCATGTTTTGGAGCCTGAAAAAGGCAGCGACGGGAAGCTGAAAAAAAGCATCGGCATCAAACAGGTGCGGGCCTTGTTGGCAGATTTGCAGCGCAGCACCGATAACCAGCGCGTGGTGATTGTGGACGCGCTGGAACAGATGACCGACGAAGCCGCCAACGCGCTGCTGAAAACCTTGGAAGAACCCCGCCCCAACCTGACGTTTGTGTTGGTGTGTCACCAGTTGGGGGATACGTTGCCGACCATCCGGTCACGGTGTCGGCTGGTGCCTGTGCACCCCCTGACAGAGGCGGAAACCTTGAAGGTTTTGGTGGCCCAAGGGGGAGACGAAGCGTGGGTGCCGTTGGCCCACGGAAGTCCTGGAAGCGTGTTGGGGAATGACGCCAAACTGTTGCGCGAAACCATGGCCGTGTTGCGCCCCGTGGTGGAGGGGGGAACCCCTGCCAAAGCCCCCAGCGCGGCCCAAGCCCCGTGGGTGCCCGAAGCCTTGCTGATGTTGCTGGCCCAGCAACCGCCCACCGTGGCGTGGGCCAAGGCTTATGCCGATATTCAAACCCTGAAGCGGCGCACGGCGCTGAACATTCCGCACACCATGCTGGCGGATGCGGCGCTTGCTATTCTTCGGCAGGTATGATATTGGGTATACATGCAAGGAAAGTATCAACCTATGATGAACGAACGTCAGGTGGAGTTGGACATAGCAGACGATGTGCGGGCTGAGCCTATGGCCAGCCTCTCTCTGGAGACACGAGGCCAACGGGTTATGGCGGCCGCTGTGTGCGGCACGTTTTTGGGAATTGCGTGGGTTATGGATAAAATGGAAGCTGCGAGGTCTAAATTGAAAAGTCCTCACGATGTCCGGAAATATCGTTAGTAGGAATGTTGTCAGGTGGTTTTGATTGATTCCCACACCCACCTGTTTCATGCCAAGTTTGGAGATGACCCTGCCCGTACCCCAGGCCAGTTGGTGGATGATGCCGTGGCCGCTGGTGTGGGAGAAGTTATCAACATTGCCTGCCGCCGCGAGGAATGGCCCAGCGCGTTGGCTTTGGCGGAAACAGACCCCCGTGTGTGGGTGGGGGCAGGGGTGCACCCTCATGATGCCGCCGAAAACCCCACCGAGGCCGAATTGCTGGCCTTAGCCGCCCACCCCCGCGTGGTGGCGTTGGGCGAAACGGGGTTGGATTACCATTACGATACCGCCCCGCGCGCCGTGCAGCGCACGGTGTTTGAGCGGCACATGGCGGCGGCCCAGCAAGCGGGTTTGCCCGTGATTATCCATACCCGCGAGGCCGAGGCGGATACGTTGGACGTGTTGAAACTCTTCCCCACCATACCCTTTGTGCTGCATTGCTTTACCAGCAGTGCTGCCATGGCGGAAGCGGCGGTGGAGATGGGCGGGTACATCAGTTTTTCAGGCGTTCTCACCTTTAAAAAAAGCGAGGAACTCCGCCTGATTGCCAGCCGCCTGCCACGGGAGAGGGTGTTGGTGGAAACCGATGCCCCTTACTTGGCGCCAGAGCCTAACCGTGGCCGCAGGTGCAGCCCCGCCATGGTGGCCCACACGGCAGCCTGTTTGGCCAAGGTGTGGGGCATAAGCGACACCGAAACGGCTCAAATCACCGCCGCCAACACGCGCCGCTTGTTTGGGCGGATGAACACGGCATAATACGCACCATGTCGGCAAAGCCCCCTCTCAACCCACTCTCTATGATTGGCCAGATAGCCAGCGCCGTGGGTGGCACGGTGGGCGATATTGTGCGCGAAGTGCGGCAGGATTTGCAGGAGATGACGCCGCCGGAATCTTCCAAAGCCCCCAAACCCAGCATTACCCCCCAGCATGTGGGCGGCAGCGGCGGTATGGCCCATGTGGAGGTAGAGGCTGTGGCCGTGCCCGCCCAACCTGCCGAAGCCGTGGCGGGCACCAAGCAAGTCAACCCGTGGGATGATGCCTCCAAACCCGGTTTGATGACCGTGGACGCCTGTTTTATGGCGGCAGGCGAGGGGGATGTAACCCGCTATGCCGCCGCGTTGGGGAAAGAGCTGGACAAGCCGTTCACCTTGCCGCTTGTGGCCGTGGATGCTGGGAAATCCGAAGCCGTGGAAGCCTTAAAAACCGCCATGGCGGCCGACCCCCGCCTGTTCGGTGCCGTAGGCTTTGGCCCCCGCCATGTGCAAGACGATTTGGACGCGCTGGACGATACCCTGACCACGCTGTTGAACGACAATCCCAAGTTGTTGGCCGTAGGGCCTGTGGGGCTGGATGAGCCCTACGCCCCGTACACCATCCCCCAGCAAGTGGAGCAATTGGTGCGGCAGTTGGAATTGGCCCATGATTTTGGTTTGCCTGTGATACTGGCCCATGCCCGTAGCCTTCCCCACATGAAAGCCGTGCTGGAAGGGTTGGAAAACCTGCCCAAATTGATTTGGGCTAACCCTTTGGAAACGGAAGAAGATATTGCGTTGGTGCGCAAACTGGATGCCTACGTGCTGGTACGCCCCGAGATAACGTATGAAGAACACCGTGTGGCGCGGGAGAATTTGCGGCGGATTCTCCCCGAACGTTGGCTGCTGGGCAGCGGCAGCAGTTTGGTAGCCCCCCACGCCCGCAGCGGCCACCCGAATGGGCCCGAAGGCCTTGCCCACACCCTGAAAACCTTTGCCGCGTTGCTGGACAAACCCGTGGCCGAGGTGCGCACCATGCTGAACGCCAATGCGCGGGCGGTGTTTGTGGGTGTGTAACAGCTTCTTTCAAAAAGTCAGGAAACCCCTTCCCATGTTACCCCTATCTGCCATAAACTAACGTATGGCCCACACCTTACCACCGCTGGAGCAATTGCTGGAACTGGAACCCGCCCAGTTTGCGGTGGCCGTGGCTGGGCAACCCGAGGAAGTTAAATCCACCCTGCGGAACGAGCTGGAAAAGCGCTTGGCCGCGGTAGATGCCGCCGCCTGGGGCACCAGCCGCAACATGCGCGGCCACAAAAACCGTTTTGATACCGCCAAGTTTGATTACACCCGCTTGGAACAAACCCAGCAATGGCTGGCCAGCCAGTTCCATGAGGCCTTTGCCACGATTTACGAAGATGCCGCCGCCGCCAGCGCCAAATGCTGGGCCTACGAGCAACAGCACGGCGCCGCCCAAACGGGCCGTATGCTAAAAGACAACCCCGCCCTGTTTGGGGCCTTGCGCGGTTGGAGTTTGGCCGCCTACCAATCCCCCGCCCGCGTGGCAGCCGTGCACCACGCCGCACGGTTTGATTTCGCCGCCTACCGTTTGGTGTTCAATTTGGCGTCCGAAACTGGTAAATCTCTCCTGAACGCCCTCAAGGAGACGGCCCGTGTCGCAAATGCTTGACCAACTGTTGAAAGACTCCGGCGTGGGGTCTCTCGACGAGTTGAAAGACAGGCTGAAAAGCGGAACCTCTCAAAGCACGGCCTTGCTGCAAGCGATTGAACAAATAGTAGATGCCGATGCCGATACGGGCGAACTGTTCAACACGTTACCCTTGATGGCGAGCGATATCAGTGAGGAGCGTAAGCAAAAAGAAACCCAGAAAAAGCTCATTGAAATGAGCCGTGTTCCTGGCTTGTCGGCTGAAAAAGAAACCGAGAAAAATTGGCCTACACCAGATTTTAAACGGTAATCATTACGGTAGGCTGGCGCCTCCGCCACAATCCTAACCGTCACTTTCAAGGTACGTGTTCAAGTAAGCCTTGGGTGTGGTAGGATGCGGACATGAGTTTCTTCACCAAACTGAAATGGGTAACCTACTTTCTGCTGGCGGCGCTGGTGCTGTGGGGGGTGTTGAGCGTGCCGTGGGATACCGTGTTCCCCGCCGTAGTGCGGCTGATTGCTATAGCTTTGGTAGGGTATGTTGTATATCGTTTGGGGTATTGGGTGTGGGAGCGTAACCTGAAAAGTTACCACCACCAAATGCGCAACCTGCAAAGCATGCAGGGGAAGGGGAGTCTTTCCCATGGTTCGGCCGGCTTTGCCAGCACCGCCGACTTGAAAAAGGCCGGGATGATGGGCGATAAAGGAGTGATTGTCGGGAAGTTTAACGACAAGTTTTTACGCTTTGATAAAATGGGCCACCTGATTACCTTTGCTCCAACCCGTTCGGGTAAAGGTGTGGGGCATGTGGTTCCCAATGCGCTCACGTGGCCGGGTAGTTTGTTTGTGAACGACATTAAAGGCGAAGCCTTTGCCATTACGGCCCGCCACCGCAAACAGTTTAGCAAGGTTTATAAATTTGCACCATTTGATGATGACAGCCATTGCTTTAACCCGATTGATTTCATCCGCGTGAACACTGACAACGAGTTGGATGATGCCAAGCTAATTGCCAGCATGATGATTTTAGAAGACAACGCCAACGACCCCTTTTGGAGCCGTGAAGCCCAAAGCTGGATTGAAGGGTTGCTGTTGTACGTAGCCCATGAAAGTCCTCCGCCGTTACGGAACCTGAGTGAAGTACGGTATCTGATTATGCAAACCCGCCGCGATTGGGAACTGATGGTGGAAGATATGTTGCGGTGTAAAAACCCTTGGATTAAGCGCATTGCCGCCAGTATTACCGCCACCGAGCCGAAGGTGGCCGCGAGTATATTATCCACCGCCAAAAGCCAAACGGCCATTTGGGATTCCCCAAAATTGGCGAAGGTAACAAGCAAAAGCGATTTTAAGTTTGAGGACATGAAGACGGATAATGTGAGCATTTATGTTGTGATTCCGCCCGAATCGTTGACCGTATATGCCCCCATGGTACGGTTGATGATCGGGATGGCGGTCAAGGCCATGACCCGTAGCCAAGGGGCACCGAAGGAACGTATTTTGTTTCTCATTGACGAGTTCCCCGCCCTGAAATACATGGCCCCCATTGAAGAAGCCGTGGGCTTTTTGGCCGGCTACGGCATTCATATTTGGATGTTCATTCAAGACTTATCCCAAATCAAAGACCTGTATGATAGGTGGGAAACCTTCATTTCCAACTGTTCCGTACGCATGGCCTTTGGTACCAACGATGTGGAAACCGCCAAAACACTTTCCGACATGTTGGGCACCACCACCATCACGGTTACGGGTACG
Source organism: Alphaproteobacteria bacterium (assembly GCA_049297695.1). Classification (GTDB taxonomy): domain Bacteria; phylum Pseudomonadota; class Alphaproteobacteria; order UBA2136; family UBA6156; genus JACKLD01. The sequence goes on from JBAQUT010000021.1 coordinate 51,424, forward strand.
GGCACCACGGAAGGCAGCAAGATTGATAAGCTGAAAATTTGGAACAAGATGCTGGGCGGGGGAACCAACATCAACAAAAGCGAAACCAGCCGCGCCTTGATGACGCCCGATGAAGTGATGCGCCTACCGTTTGATAGCCAGCTTATCTTCGTGCAAGGCACCAAGCCCGTGGTGGCCGAGAAAATCCGTTACTACGAAGACCCGTTCTTCAAAGGCAAGTTTGATGTGTGGGGCGGATAATTTGAGTTTCGTAAGATAGGTATGAATGTTGAATTATTACAAATATTTACGACGGAGTATCTCTCGTGCCTTTGTCATCCCAGCGTAGGCTGGGATCTTCTCAAAGTTAATAAAGTAAAGCGCTAAACCCGCTTCCGCCGCCGTACCAACCACCACCCCAACCCCGCCAGAAAAGGCATGCACAGGGCAGTAAACACCAGTAAAACGCGCTCCACCATCAGCACATCGCGGCGCAGGGCCTTGCGCACATCCCGCAGTTGGTTGCGCAGGTGCAGGTTGCGGGCCTTGTAGGCGCGCAGTTCGGTTTGGGCCACGGTGCTCAAGGTTTGGGTGCCATCGCCCGCTTGTTTCGTTTTCAACTCGTCCAGCTTTTGGCCCACACGGTATAGGTCGGCCGCCATACGGTTTTCAATCCCCGCGTAACGGTTGGAAAGGCGGGCCAGCATGGCCTCCACCGCCGTAAAGGTGCGGGGTACGGCGGCTTTGCCCCGCAGGCTGAGCAATTGGCCTTCGCCCGCCAAGTATTGCAAAGCGTTGAAGAAGAACACCAGATTGTCGTTGGTGGGCTCCAGCTCGCCTTCCACCCGCCCGCTGGGGCGTACGGTAAAGGCGGGGTCGAGCAAATCGTTGTCGGCAATTACGAGGATTGCACCTTCGGAAGTACCACGGACCGAGTGGGGAGGAATGGCGGCAGGTTGGCCAACAGGGGCGTAATCGGCGTAGTAGTTGGCAACCGCAGGAGGCACGCTAGCAAACAGGCTGGGGAAATTCCCTGCCAGCAACACGCTAAGCGTGTAACGCTGGGGCGTGCCTTGGGCGGCGCTGCCGTACAGTTGGGGGTCGGTGCTATCCACTAAAGTTCGGCTTACCAGTTGGGCGTTGGCGCTGGTGGAAAGAACAGGCGTTGCCGTAAGCCCCGGTGCCAGCGTGCCAACCTCAACATGCCCTGCTTCGGCCAGTTGAAGGGTTTCCACATAGCTGGTGAACGGCAGGTTGCTGTTAATGTCTTGCGGCGTCAGGTTCAGCCACAACGGGTAGGTGCGGAAGCCAACTTTGGGTTCGTTCACGGTGGAAGCCCGGGCCGTATCCGCCACAATACTCATGCCATCGTAGGTTAAGCCCCAACCGTTCAACAGGTCGGCAGGGTGGTCTAGGGCGAAGGCGTCGGCGTTGCGGTCGGGGGTTTTCAGGTCGTCGGTGGGGGCGGTGCGGAAGTAAGGGTCCATCAGCAGCATCACGCGCCCGCCGTTCACCACGTATTGGTCTATGGCATAAAGGCTTTCTTGGGGCAGGTACGGGGCCATCATTACCACCAGAACATCGGTGTCGGGGGGTATCACAGGGTTGCCGGGCAACAAGGTGGTTACGTTGTAGTAACCTTCCAGCTCGTTCAGCCACGTGGGGCGCAGGTCTCGCATCCGCAGGTTGGGCACGGCCAGCACGGCAATGTTTTTTTGACCCAGTTTTTGCACCTCGGCCACCAAACTCATCAGGTCAAATTCCACGTAGGGCAGGCGGCTGGGCTCCAACACGGGTATCAGGGCTTTGCGGCCATTCATCTCGGCCACCAAACCCAAGTAAAACCCTTGGCCGTTGGGCAGTTCCTGTTCGGTAAGCCCGGCGTCTTGGGCTTCCACTTCATCGTCCACGCGCACATCGGGGTTAATGCGCAGCACGTTCACCATGGAAGGATTCAAAGCCTTCACCTCCCGCAACACATCGTTCAACCGCCGTGCCGTAATGCGGCTGGCGGTGGGCATATCCGGGTTGGTGCGGCTATCATACACCGTGAAGGTAAGGGGCTTGGGCAAGGTTTGTATCAGGCTGCGGCTGGCGGGCGAAAGGGTAAACTGGTTCTCGTACGTCCAATCCCACCGCAAGGGCACCACGCTGCCCGCACCCGCAACCACCAAGGCCGCAAGCAACCCACCCAACACCCATGGCAACGGCTTACCACGGCCCGTGCGGTGCATCAACACCGCTGTTTGCAAGGCCAAAGCCAGCAGCATAAGCCCCAGCAAGTAGGTTACGCTGCGCATATCCACCTGCCCTTGCACAAAGCGCCGTAAGTGTTCCAACACGCTGACTTCCCGCAACCCCGCCACCACAAAACCGGGCAACCAACGCTCCAAACCATCCAACACCCACCCCCAGCCGGATAGCAACACAAACACCAACAGCACCCCACCCCCCGCAAATGCCACCACGGCGTGGTTGGCCAAGGCACTGGCCACAAGGGCAAAGCCTAGCAGAACACCCCCTAACAAAAACACACCCACATATCCCGCAGCCACCATGCCCCAATCCGGGTTGCCCAGCCATGCCACGGCAGCGAGCAAAGGCCATGTGCCCACCAAAAATACTCCCACTAACCCCCATGCCACCACAAAACGGGTTAGCACCAGCTGGGTAATGCTTAACGGTAAGGTCAGCAACCGCTCGGCCGTGCCGCGCCGCCAGTCTTCTGCCCACAAGCCCATGCACAGGGCGGGCAACACCAAGGCATACACCCAGGGCATGTAGCCTAAAAAAACCTCCATGCTGGCGCGGTTGGTCGAGAAAAACCCACCCACCTCAAACCCCAAAACAGCCACCAAAGCCCATGCAAAACCCACAAATAAAACGGTGGCCGGGTTGGCCAGCCATACCCGCACTTCATGGCGCGCAAAGGGGAGGGAAAAATACCGTTGAAACATGGGTGTACTTTACCCCATAGTCATGACGCCGTTAATGCATCATGCCAGACTTACCAGCAGGATTCTTCCAATCACCTAGTTTAAAAGGTTTTAAACGGAGTTCTGGGGTATTGGAAATTGTTTTGCTTGCCATGTTTATATCTTCAACCGTTGGCTTCACGCCAAGCTCGTAAGCAATAATAATTGATATCTCATGAGTAAGAACTTCAATATCTTTATGAATTGTACCCTTGGGTAAAAGGTTAAAAACATTCCGGTTAATAATGAGATAAGCAAAAACAAGATGCTCAGCTTGGGTTTGTGAAATTGTTTTATGGGTTAGTTCGGATTGTAAACGTTGAAAGAGTTCTTTGAAACCTTGGTTGGCGTGAAGTAATTCTGTAAGCTCATACTTATCAATCACGTAAGCCGGTTCTTGCGGTTGCTTTAAAGCCGTTGCGCGGCGTGCTTTGCGGCTCATGTGCGGTCTTCAAACGAGTAACGTTTTCCAGCCAAACGTTTCTGTTCGGCCCATGGGTCTTCGTGTTCAGGTTCGTTCCATGTTTCTCCACGAAAATCGTTATCCATAATGCATTTAGGGTCGTAATATTTAGTAACGCTGGGGATTGTAGGAACGAGAGGAGTAGCAAGTTCCAATACAGATAAATCTGCTACGAATTCGTTCTCACGACCCTCCATCCACGGTGGTATCGTATCGTCAGGAATTCGCTTGATACATCCATCAGCTAAGGGTTTTGCTGTGTGTGGACGGAGTTGGTCGTGCAAGTCAATCGTCATATCGTAAACATTTTGAATTCGGGATTGAATCTCGAGAAGAACAGAGCGCAAACCTTGAAAGTTATAAAGTTGGCGGACTTGTAAAATGTTCATTCCATATTTTTCGGCAAGCGGAACAAGACGGTAAACAGAACCGCGCGCATGGGGCGATAACGAATAAGCTGAACATGAAAGGGCTGTATAAGTTGAAAGTTCGGTTTTTAAAGATTCTAACTGCTGAAGATCCATTTCATGCTGGGTTGCCGCAGCACGCATGCGGTTTGTCCAATTTAGGTTTTCAGGAAGGCGTTCCAGTTTGCGACGATAGGACATAACATCACTCCTTGTATACGTTGTACTTATCCTATCCCGCCCATCCCCGCAACAAAAAACCGCCCGAAGGCGGCATTTCAGTTCAAGGTACCCAAGGCGCCCAAACGGATGCTGGCGCGTTGACGCATATCCGCTGGGATGTTGGGCAGGGCGAGAATCTGTTCCGTGGTCGTGCGGGCGGTGGCGGTATCACCCTCGGTGGCGGCCAAGGTGGCCAAAAGCTCCAGCGCCAAGGGGTAAAACGGGTTGTTAGGCGTGGCCAGGGCCGTGGCATCGGCGCGGGCGGCGGCGGGGTCGGTGCCCATCAGGGCCACGGCACGGTTCAGGCGGGCCAAACTTGCTAGCCACGTGGGGGCGCTGCCATTGTCGGTAATCTGGGTGTAGGCGGTGCGGGCCTTCTCAAGGGCAGGGGGGGTAGCGGCCAAGGCATCACGGGCTTGCTCGCTGCGGGCAAGGGCTTGAAAGCCTGTGCTGCCTTGGGCGGCCACTGTTTCCAGCACCACGGCACGGGCAGCGGCATCTTTGTTGCCCAAACTGTTCCATTGCTCGGCCACCTGCTGGGCCACGCGGTGTTGGTACGCCTGCCAGCCTTGGTTGGCGGCCACGGCTAACACCAAACCCGCCACACCACTCAATATGTAAACCTTGTAGGTGCGCCACAGGTTGATAATCCGCTCTTCGTGCAGGGCGTCGTCCACTTCTTTCAAAAACGTTTGGGTAATATCGCTCATGGCCACCTTTATACACATGGGGGGCAGGGGGTGGATAGCCCGCTGCTGAAACCACAGGCGGGAAAATCATACAGAGATGTTACGGCATAAAAAAACCCCGTAGGGGAGATGTGCTGGGGGGGCCAACACACCTCCCCCGTTTCGGGGGGCACTGCGGGGGCGTACCCCCCGATTCGTACCTCTCCCCCCACGCAAAACTGGACGGGAGGAGAGGCGGAGCGCCGAAGCGCCCCTTCCAACGGAAACATACAGGTTTGCACCTGCACATTCCCTTTGGAAGGGGCGCACAGGCACCTTAGAGAAGAGTGTTATATGTCGTGTATACTTATATGTCAAGAGTTGTATATAAAATAATTAAAAACAGATTAAACCACGGCCGCCAAAAGCTTTTGCGTATAAGCCTGCTTGGGCTTGGCAAACACGGTGGCCGTGGGGCCGCTTTCCACCACTTTGCCTTTGTGCATCACCAGCACGTCATCCGCCAAGTGGCTTACCACCCGTAAATCGTGGGATATGAAGATAAAACTGGTACCGTGCTCGCGCTGGATGCCTTCTAACAGTTTCAAAATCTGGTCTTGCACACTCACGTCCAACGCGCTGACGGCTTCGTCGCAGATGACCAGCTTGGGTTGCAAAGCCAAAGCACGGGCAATACACACGCGTTGTTTTTGGCCACCGCTCATTTGGTGGGGGTAGCGGCTGGCGGCATCGGCGGGCAGGCCGCAATCGGCCAACAGTTTTTTCACATAGGCTGGCACCTTGGCGGCGGGCAGGGTGCCGTGGGCCCGCACACCCTCCGCCACGCTGGCGCCCACGGTCATTTTGGGGTTCAGGGCGGCGGCAGGGTCTTGGAACACCATCTGCATGTCCTTCCGCGCCACGCGCAAGGCCTCTTTCTCATGCTCCAAAAAGTTTTGGCCCATAAACACCACAGTGCCGCCCGCCGTGCCTTCCACCAAACGGGTGAGCACCCGTGCCAGCGTGCTTTTGCCGCTGCCACTTTCGCCCACCACGCCCAAGGTTTGGCCTTCCCGCAACGTAAACGTGGCACCGTGCAGGGCTTTCACATCCGCTTGCTTGCTCCACCATCCTGCCTTGCCTGCGTAGGTATGGCTCAGGTTGGAAACCTCTAATAGCACAGGGTCTTTACCCTTGCTCTTATTGGCTTTGGTGTCCCGAAGCTTCATGGTGGGCCGCGCCGCCAAAAGCTGTTGGGTGTAGGCGTGCTTGGGTTTGCTGAAAATCTGCTTGGTTGTGCCCGTTTCCACAACAGTGCCGTGGCGCATCACCACCATGCGGTCGGCCAGCGTTTCCACCACACCGAAATCGTGGGTAATCCACAGCATTGCCATGCCCATCTCGCGCTGCAAATCTTTTACCAAGGCCAAAATTTCGGCCTGAACGGTCACATCCAGCGCCGTGGTAGGCTCGTCGGCAATCAACAGTTGGGGCTTGTGGGCCAAGGCCATGGCAATCATCACGCGCTGGCGTTGCCCGCCGGAAATCTCGTGCGGATACGCCGCAAACATGCGTTCCGGGTCGGGCAAACCTACTTTCTCAAACAGCTCCAGCACGCGACGCTTGCGCTCGCCTTTGTTGAGGGTGCTGTGAATAATAAACGCCTCTTCCACCTGATACCCGCACGTCAGCACGGGGTTCATGGCGGTAGCAGGTTCTTGGAACACCATGGCCATGGCCGTGCCCCGCAACGCACGGCGGGCACGGGGGCGTAGGGTTTGCAGCTCTTCGCCGTTAAATTCCATGCGGTGGGCGCGTACCTCAAGTTCAGGCGCCAACAGGCCCATAAGGCTTAAGGCAGTCAGGGTTTTCCCGCTACCACTTTCGCCCACCAAGGCCAAGTTTTCGCCACGTTCTACGGTAAACGATACCCCTTTCACCAATGGCGTGGTGGCGGTGCGGATATGAAGGTCATCAACGGCAAGCAACGGCATGGAAAGGATGATAGGCGGAACGAGCGTGTTTGCAAAGCCATAAATATATGTTACAAAAATAGTGCCGCAAGGTGACGCTCTCTACGTCTACAATCAACAAAAAGGAGAGTCGTCATGAACCTTCGTGGCGTACTGATTCTGACATTCAAGATATGGCGGACGAAAGTCACCATCTTGATTGGCAGATAAGAAAAGGGGCTTGTCGTATCCGCGACAGCCCCTTTTTGTCTACAATCAACATTGTTTTTATAAGCAATCTTCGGCGATATGTCAACTCACTTCCGTCCTGTGGCAAGCAAGTACGTCTCGCGGCTGTCTTTGCGGCTGGCATCGGGCTTGATGAAACGAGCTTTCTCAAAATGAGGGCGGATGCGGTTCATCAGCTCGCGCTCTTCGCCGTTCATGAACAGTTTGGAAAGGAAAATCCCGCCCTTGGGCAAATGCTCCAACGCAAAGGCCTCGGCCAGTTCCACCAGCGCCATGGTGCGCAAGCCATCGGTTTCTTTGTGGCCCACGGTGTTGGCAGCCATGTCACTCAACACCACGTCAATCGTGCGGCCTTTCAAAGCAGCCATCACGGCGCGCTCACCATCTTCGGTGGTAAAATCGTCTTGAATAAGAATCACATCCCCTATCGGGTCGGTTTCCAACAGGTCTATCCCCACCACCACGCCACCATGGCCCACGCGGTTGGCTGCCACTTGGCACCAGCCACCAGGGGCGCAGCCTAAATCCACCACCACTTGGTTGGCTTTTAAAAAGTTCTCTTTCTCTAAAATCTCCAAAAGTTTAAATGCCGCACGGCTGCGGTAGCCCGCCGCGTGGGCGGCTTGTACGTAGGGGTCGGCACTTTGGCGCTTCAAGTAATCCTTCTGCGCCGGGCTTAACTTGGGGTTGGTAAATTTGGTGCGGTGGCCTTTGAGCGTATTCATAGCAGAGTTGTAGCGGATTATCAGCGCGTGTGGTAGCCCTTTGTGCATGACACAACCTGTTCACATCCACGCCTTTACCGATGGAGCCTGCAGCGGCAACCCCGGCCCAGGCGGCTGGGCGTATTTGCTGAAATGGAAAGGCCACGCCAAAGAAGCCAGCGGCGGCGACCCCCACACCACCAACAACCGCATGGAAATGACGGCGGTGATTGAGGTGATGCGGGGGTTAAAACAGCCGTGCCATATTACCCTTCATACCGACAGCCAGTATGTGCTGAAAGGCTTTACCGAATGGTTGCCCGGCTGGCAGCGCAAAGGCTGGAAAAACAGCCAGAACAAGCCTGTGGAAAACCGTGATTTGTGGGAAGCCATGCTGGCCGCTGCCAAACCCCACACGTTGGAATGGGTGTGGGTGCGCGGCCATGCGGGCCACCCTGAAAACGAACGGGTAGATGCTTTGGCCGTAGCAGCGGTGCCCCGTACCTAAAAGCCACATACCAAGTCTTGAAACGCTCAACCTTTCTTGCTCCATCCAACCCCGCCCGCTACAAAGCACACGCTCCTTTCAAGGGGCTTATTTAGTTCAAAATGCCCCTTGCATCCCCCTGCGGCACACCCTACCATGGGACTATGAATGTTGCCCGCGCGCCTTTAGCTAAAAGTGTCTGGAATCAGGGCATTCTCACCAGTTTGAAAGGCCAGTTGTTGGTGGCCACGGCGGAGCTGAATGGCAGCGTGTTTGAGCGATCTATTATTTACATGGTGAACCACGACAGCAACGGCGCCATGGGCGTGGTGGTGAACAAACCCTTCCCCAAACTGACCTTTAGCGACGTGGTACGCGGCATGAACATTGAAGACATGATGCAGGCAGGGGTTGGCATTGGCCTTACCCGCCAACCAATTATCATGAAGGGCGGGCCCGTAGACCCCAACCGTGGTTTTGTGTTGCACAGCGGCGAATACAAGCTGCCTGCCACCATCGAGGTGAACGGTGAATTCGGCCTATCCGCCACCGCCGAGATCGTCAGCGATATTGCCAAAGGCCAAGGCCCCCGCAAATTGAACTTTTGTTTGGGCTATGCAGGCTGGGGCCCCGGCCAATTGGATAACGAAATGCACGGCCAGGGCTGGCTGATAGCCCCCGCCGACCGGAACTTGGTGTTTGATACCCCCGCCGATGAGCGTTACACGGCGGTTACCCGCCACATGGGCCTTAACTCGCTCAACTTCAGCGAGGTTGTGGGTCAGGCTTAACGGCTTGGTGAATTATCCTGGAAAGCGCTGGTGGTGCGCATCCGGCGGTCCAAGCTGGCAGCGGTAACTTTCATATGGATGGATTTCCCAGCTTCAAAGATACTTAGCTCAAGGCAGTAGGTTTTTACATCGTCAGCATGTATGGGGTCATTGATAATAGTTGTGTAACCTGCAAAAAAGTCTCGGGTATCATGATGCTCCACATATACAAGCCGTTCAGATTTAGCTGTAAAATCTTCATCGCAAGGTCGTGTGGCGTACCCTTGGTTATGTACCTGTTTAAGAACCTCTTTGATAAGGTCTTTAGCGAAATAGCGGCCATATTCAAAAGGTGTTTGAGGGTTTTGATTCATACAGGTTACATAGGGCACATTATCATAAAATCAAGCCTATTCCGCCGCCAGAAGGTGAGTGTCCGAGCTTTCCAACGCGGGGGAAGGTGGTTCAAGGCAATCCAAAAGCGGGGCTTGGGTTTGGGTGTTGGTTGGCACAGAAAGCCTTTCCAGTCGTTGGCGTTCCAACATCAACGCCTCGGCCAAGGAAAAGTTGGTAGAAGGCAGGGGACGCGCCACGCCAATCAGCATGGTGTGGGCTTGGCCAAAGGTGATAAGCAGTTCCAGACCGCTGTCGCTGCTAAGTCCAGCCCGCAAGCCGTTGGCATATTCGGCGTTGTAGCAGGTGGTTAAAACCTCAAAGGCGTCCATGGTGCCTGCTGGTGTGGAGCGGATGAGGCGCCCCGCCATCACAAGGCCGTCATCAAAGGTTCGGGGGGAATCGCGCCAGCCCACGGGGGGCGTTAAAGGGTATGGAATCAACATGTTCAACAGTACGTTAGGCTTGCGTAGTTGTCCAGCATAGCCACGTGTTCAGATGCCTTAAAACCGTGCCGCCCCTCTCCACTTCCAAGGGTGTCCAAGGCTCACACTGACCAAAGCGCGCTTTGACCGCGGCGGGCAGGGTGGGGGCTTCGTTCACGTACACCACCAAACGGTTGTCCAGCGCGGGCCACGGCCACAGGTCGTACTGCACGGGGCGGCGGGTGCCGTCGTTCATATATAAGGTAAGGGGTTGGCCAGTGGTGTGGAAGGCCAGTTGTGCCGTGGTTTGGTAGCGGGAGGTGAGCAGCACGGGGTTATCCAGCCGCGCCAGTTGCAGGCCTACCAGTTGGCCCATGTCGTTCCAACCTTGCAGGTCTTTGGTGGGGTCGTTTTTGTGGGGCAGGGCGATGCCAACGGCCGCCAGCAGGCGGGTGTCGTGCAAGGCAAGGCTTAAGGCGGTGTTGGTGGCCAGCATCAGCCCCAGCGCCACCATGCCCCAACGGGGGAGGCGCCCCAGCGCAACAGCCAGCAACACCATGGCGGGCACGGTGCCCAGCAACGGCCAGTTGGGTTGCACTTTGGCTTGCAGGGTTTGGGCGGCAAAAGCGGCAAACAGGGGGAGTGTAGCTATAAGTATCAGTTTAAGATAAGGTGATATTGTTTTGTAGTTATAAGTTTTGTATCCCCATACTACTATAAGGGCCAACAACGTGAACGGCCCCAGCACCAAAGCTTGGCCACCCATAAAGTCGGCCAGCGTGGCAAGGCCGCCATGACGGGTATCGCCGCCGCCATCGGTTTGCCACAACACGTGGGTTAGGCCGTCCATGCCGTGGGTCAGGTTCCAATACACTACAGGGGTTTGCAGGGCCAACGCCAGCAAGGCGGCAGCGTAAGGTTGGGGGTGCAGAAGCCAACGGGGGCGCTCCAGCAGCACAAACAGCCCCACCAGCGGCACACACAGCACGGCGGTGTATTTGGCCAAGCCAGCCAGCCCCACCAGCAGGCCCACCAGCAACCACGGCCCCCACACAGGGGTGTTGGACGGTAAAGTTCGCATAATGATAAAAAGGGCGCCCATCCACAGGGGGAGGAGCAACGCATCCGGGCTCATCAACAACCCACCCCCGGCCACCAAAGGCAAGGTGGAAAACAAGGCAAACGCCGCCCATGCTACTGTGGTTCCACCAATTAGCCCTGCCATGCCAAACCCCAACAGGGCTACAGCGCTTTGACTTATCAGCGCAAACAGCTTCACCCCCAACAACGTATCTCCAAAAACAGCCGTGCTAAGCCATATGGCCGTGGTGGTGAGGGGAGGTTTAGAAAGGTAGCTCCAATCCATGTGGCTGGTCCAATGCCAGTACTGGGCTTCATCGGGCCCCAAGCCGTAAGGCATCAGCCACACCACATAAGCTATGCGGGCCAACAGCAAGGCAATAGCCACGGCCCACGCCATGCCCCACGGCTGGGCGGGCTTTACAGGGTGTAGCTTTGCGGGCACCATGGCGCCATGCTGAACATCCGCCCGCTCACGGTCAACCCCATGCTTCATGAAACGCTGATTATAAGTGCAGCCGTGGGCGCATGCGCCCTGCTGGCCTACGCCACGGGGTTGGATGCCGCCTTAGCCCGCCTGTTGTACACCCCAACCTCGCCATGGGCGGCGTTTTTGCGGGAATACGGCGCCTTGAGCACGGGCATTGGGGCATGGCTGTGCCTGTTGGGGCTACTGCTGCCCCGTGCCGCCACCCGCTGGCCCAGCGTTTACAAAGCCATGGCCGTGGTGGTACTAACGGCCGTGCTAGGGGCGGGGCTTCTCAACCAGATTGTGGTGAAAGACCTTGCCCAGCGCCCCCGCCCACGGGATGGCGTGCTGGCCGAACAGGTGGCACCGCAAACCGAGCTCCACGGAAAATCCATGCCCAGTGGCCACGCGGGGATGGCGTATGTTCTGGCCGCTCCGTACTTTGCCTTGCGCACCCGTAAACCCAAAGCTGCCAAGGGGTTTTTGTTGGTCGGGTTGGTGTGGGGCAGCGTGGTGGGTGTGGCACGGATGGTGGCAGGCGCCCACTTCCTGTCCGACGTGTTGGTGGCAGCCTTGATAACCTTGGCCACGGCGCGGGTGGCGGCGGGAGTTATGGACAACGCGCCCCCTATCCCCCGCAAAGCTTTGCTGGCAGGTATGGTGCTTATCGGGGCGTTGTTTGTGCTGGGGAACAAATTTACGGTGGATGTAACTTATATGGCAACCACCCCGTGGCATAGCCTGAACCTTCCCTGCACCTTGCAAGGCCGCCCCGAAGCGGGAATCACCACCCCAACCTTGCAGGTACGAGTTACGGGGTATGGGGCGCCTACCTCCCAGCTCCGCCTGCGGGATGATAACGGGGTGTTGCAGTTGGAAACCCGTTACGGGCTGTACCATTCGCTAGCCTGCACGGGAGAGGTAGTGTTACCCATGGCGGTGGAATAAGTTAGGCCATAAGCTGTTTTAACCCTTGACGCCTACACCAAACTGCTCTAAATGGCCAAGATAACACCTGAGATTAAGGAGATTTACCATGCCACGTACCTGCGACATCACCGGCAAACGCACCAGCGCCGGGAGCAACGTTTCCCACTCCAACGCCCACACCAAGCGTGTGTTTAAGCCCAACCTGCATGTAAAAGGCTTTTTGTCCGACATTTTGGGCCGCGTGGTACGTTTGCGCGTATCCAGCCGTGCGCTGCGCACCATTGATAAATACAACGGTTTGGATGGCTTTATGCTGCAAGTAAAAAACCGCCGCGTGGTCGAAGATTTCACCGATTTCGCCCGCACCATCCGGAAGGAAATCATCGCCAAGGCCCCCAAAACCGAAGTCGCCCCCAAAGCTGCTAAGGCCAAAAAGGCCCCCGCCAAAGCTAAAAAAGCCAAGGCCGAGTAAGGTTGAAAGTCTAAGTTACATAAACCCCGCGCTGCGGGGTTTATTCATGCTCAAACGTAAGAATGGTTTTTCCAACCGAATCTCCCGAGGCCACATAGTGGTAAGCCTCGGCCACGGCATCCACAGGGAACACGGTGAGCGGAGGCGGCTGGAGATGACCTTGCTGTGCCAACGTAGCAACGTGCTGCAACAGGGCTATACCGACATCGGTGTGCTGTTCCAAAAAAGCAAGGTTGAAGCCGTGTACGCTGCGGTTGGTGGCGGTCATATCCCATGGCGAAAACGACGGGATGCGCAAATAGTTGTACGCTAAAAACGGTAAGAGGGCAGGGAGTTTGCGGGGGAAAACCTCGGCAAACCCATACACCACAAGGTTCCCCATGGGTTTTAAACGCTCAAACGAGGGGCGCAAGGTGCTTACACCGCAGGCATCCAAAACGGCATCAAATCCATTGGGGTAAGCAGCATCTACGTGGCGCCATAACTGGGGCGAACGGACAAACACGGTATGGGCCCCCGCCTTCAAAGCGGTTTGGATTTTAGAGGCATTCCCAACCACACTCACCACATGGCACCCCGCGTGGCGGGCCAGTTGGCACAGCGCCATGCCCACGCCCCCTGCGGCCGATTGCACCAATACTGTGTGGCCCGATTGAATGTGGGCAAGGTTATGAAGCGCGTGCAAAGCTGTCATGGTGGTGGTGGGTAACGCCGCGCACGCTTCCAAACTCCAGCCCTTGGGGATGGGTGCGAGCTGGTGAGGAGAAACCACAAGGTGCGAGGCACACCCCCCAAACAGCGTAAACCCAAACACCTTTTGCCCCACCTTGAACCCTGTTACGT
>JBAQUT010000022.1:0-55023 GCA_049297695.1 Alphaproteobacteria bacterium
GGGGGGGGGGGGGGGGGGGGGGCCGGGTGGAGTCCACTCGGTCGCATCCCGTCGTAAGGCTTGCCAGTGTTCCGCCAGCCTTGCCTAGCCTTATGAAAGGTGGGGCGAAAGGGCTGACATGGCGCCCCCCAAAAAACGTAAGAATGTTGCAACGCAAAGCTAAATTCATACATAAAAACAGGATGCTGTGGTGAGTGTGGTGCTGTGCGCTGCATCTGACTTCTCCCTAACACAAAGGCCCCAGAGGGGCCTTTGGTAGGTTAAGAACCAAAACTACTTGGCTTTGGCTTGTTTTTTCAACAAATCGCGTATTTCAGCCAGCAGTTGGATGTCGGTGACAGCCGCCACTTCTGGCGCTTTGTCTTTTTTAGGGCTGGCTTTGTTCAGCATTTTGATCATCATGAAGATGGCAAAGGCGATGATGGTGAAATCAAAAATGCTTTGGATGAAGGCGCCGTAGCCTAAGGAGACAGCGGCTGTTCCGGCCACAGGATCGGCGGCTTTGAGGATGAGGCCAAGGTCTTTGAAATCCACCCCGCTGGTGAGCACGCCGATGATGGGCATGATGATATTTTCCACAATGCTGGACACGATTTTGCCGAACGCACCCCCGATAACCACACCGACGGCGAGGTCGATAACATTGCCGCGCATGGCGAACGCTTTGAATTCTTGGATAATGCTCATGGGAATCTCCTTGGTTTGTAGGTTAAAGTTAAGTGCATACTACCTGAAAACATAGCTTATGCAAGGGTTTGAGTAAAAAATGAACAATCTTTGAAAAAAGTTCATAATTAATGTTGACAAGTTTGATAGACGTGCGATTATCCCATCAGGTAAACGTAACACAAAAAGGAGAACGACCATGACACGTGGTGGACGCAGACCCGGGGCTGGACGCCCCAAAGGAACGGGTAAGTTTGGCGAGGAAACAATCCCCGTGCGCGTGCCGCGCAGCATGGCCCATAAAGTGGAAGACTGGGTGCGCAGCGCTGGTAGCAAAGTGCCCTTGTTTGGCGGCACCGTGCGGGCGGGAACGCTTACCAGCGCTGATGATTTTGTGGAAGACCGCGTGAACCTGCACGATTACGTAGTCCGCAGCCCCGATACCACCTTTTTGGTGCGCGTGGCCGGCGACAGCATGATCAATGCGGGTTTGAACGAGGGCGATCTACTGGTGGTCGACCGCAGTCTGCCCGCAACCGAAGGCAAAATGATTGTGGCCGCGGTGGATGGCGAACTGACCGTGAAAGTGTTGCGTCGGGGAAAGCAAGGGGTGGAGCTCCACCCAGCCAATCCTAACTACAAGGTTATCCACGTGGGGGCTGAACAAAGCTTCGAGATTATGGGCGTGGTAACCACCGTGGTGCACGACGTGAACTGAACGGTTAAAGCATAGCAAAAAAACAACAGAGATATAGAAGGAGAATCCCTATGGGTTGGCGTGAGCTTTCGGTAACATACGATGAGAAAACAAGCTGGATGAACCAGTTGCGGCTGTGGATGTTGGCCGTGGTGGTAAGCTGGATGGCGGGCTGGGGCTTGGCCGACATGGCGCTGAAGGCGGGGGATGTTCAGGTGGCGGCAACAGCAGGGGAGGGCGTTATTCAGGGCTGAGGATGCTCACAAGGCTCACTTTGCCTTCGCCTGGCTTTAGGGCTTTGGGTTGGGTTGGGTGGGGTTTCCAGCCGTGGAGGTAGATAACCTCCAGTGTGAGGGGAAGGCGACCATCGGGGCGGGCATGAAGGTTGGCGTAGGCTTCGCACACGCTGGCCCACTGGCGGGGGGATAGGAGACCCCGCTGGCGGGCCGGGTGCCAGTTGTGGCTGGCGTGGGCGTGCAGGCTGGCAACCAAGGCTTTCATGGTGGGGAAAGTGAGGGTGATGATATCGCGGTCTACCACGGGCATGGCCAGTTTGAGGCGCTGGAGGAGCACGCCACATTCTTGAACATCCGGCAACGGCGTGGTACGGGCGTGGGGGGGTAGCCCTGCGGCATGGAAGGCGGTGCGGAACTCGGCAAAGCTGGCGGCGCCCAACGTGCTGGCCAAAAACAAACCGTCGGGCTTCAAGTTGGCAAGGTGGGCATGAAGAGATGCCACGGGGTCGGCAAGGGTTGCGAGGGTAAGGTTGGCGATGAGGAGGTCGCTGACTTCGCTTGGTTGCAGGTGAGCGGTGGGGAGAAGGGTTTGGGTAACTCCGTTATCCACGCTGAGGTTGGTGATGGCGGCAAACGTACGGGTGCTGTCGTTCAGGCGGTCGGCAAGGCGCTTGGCCACTTCGGCAAACACGGGCGTGGCGCCACAGGCTTTGCCCTGCACGCGGGCAAGGTGGTTGGCGGGGAAGGTAAGTTCGGTCATGGTGCACACCATGAGGCTAACACGGTCATTTGACAAGCTGGGGCGCACGCTGGTGGGCCTGCTGCTGCCACCGCATTGCCCCGTGTGCGAGGCGGTGTTGCCACTCTCCGAACCCATGAACCTGTGCCCCGTGTGCTATGGCAGGCTTCCGTGGTGGGATAAAACCGGCGTGCTGCCCCCCCAGCTCCCCAAAGCCATCGATACGTTTGATGCGCCTTGCGTGTACGAAGGCATGGTGCGGGATGCCATATTACGGATGAAATTTCAGGATACCCCCGCACTGGCAGGCGTGTTGGCCAAGCTCCTGCTGCCAGTTATTCCTTCTAACGCCACAGTATTGGTGCCGGTACCCATGCATGGCAGGGCGCTGCGGGGGCGGTTGTACAATCAGGCGGCGTTGTTGGCGCAGGCGGTTGGGAAGCTGAAAGGTATCCCCGCCGATGTGACAGCCTTGGTGCGTATTAACCCCAGTGATGGCCAAGCCCGCCGCACCCGCGCCCAACGGTTGAAACTTTCCAGCACCGATTTTGTAGCCCACCCGCGTTTGGCAGACCAGCATGTGGTGTTGGTGGACGATATTTACACCACGGGGGCTACGGCCAAGGCGTGCGCGCTGGCGCTCCGTAAGGCGGGCGTGGCCAGCGTGCATGTGCGCACACTTGCCTATACATCTGAAAAGTAGAAACAAACAGTTGCCTATACCTTAGGCGGTGTGCTGGCAGAGGTTTTATTTCGCGTGCAGCATGTATCCATAACGAAAGCAACACTCATGATGATATCTCTCCATTCCCTGTTAGAAACGGTAGCTGGTTATCTGTGGGGTTGGCCGATGCTGGTGTTGCTGATGGGCACGGGGCTGATGATGAACATCGCCTTGCGCGGGTTGCCGTTGCGGCTGTTGGTGCCTTCCATGTGGGATGCCTTGGGGCCCAAAGGCAGCCGTGTGAGCGGCAGCGGGGCCATTACCAACCGTGCGGCGCTGATGACCGCGCTGGCCGCCACCGTGGGCACGGGCAACATTGCAGGCGTGGCCACGGCCATTGCCTTGGGCGGGCCGGGGGCCGTATTTTGGATGTGGGTGAGCGGGATTATCGGCATTGCCTTGAAGTTTGCCGAAGCCCTGCTGGGCGTGCATTACCGCAGCCGTGGGGCGGATGGCCACCTGCGTGGCGGCCCCATGAGCTACTTGAGCAAAGGTGTGGGCTTACCATGGCTTGGCACGTTATACGGCGCCTTGATAGGGTTTGCGGCCTTGTGCGTGGGCGGCATGGTGCAATCTAACTCCATGGCGGATAGCTTGCTGACCACCTTTGGCTGGAGCCCTATGTGGGTAGGGTTGGTGGTGGCGGGTTCTGCCGCAGTGATTATGTTTGGGGGGTTGGGCCGCATTGCCCAAGCGGCCGACAAGCTGGTGCCCCTGATGATTGGCGTGTACGTGCTGGTGGGAACGTTGATTTTGCTGGCCAACGCGGCGTATGTGTTGCCCGCCTTGAAACTGATTGTAACCAGCGCTTTTACCGGTACAGCGGCCACAGGTGGATTTGCCGGTGCGGCGGTGATGATGGCCATGCGGTTTGGGTTGGCGCGGGGGATATTCTCCAATGAATCCGGCCTTGGGAGCGCCGCCATTGTGGCTGCCACGGCCCAAACTAAGCACCCTGTGGAGCAAGCTTTGGTAAGCATGACCCAAACATTCATCGATACGATTGTAGTGTGCACCTTTACGGCTTTGGTGATTGTGGTGACGGGCGTGTGGCAATCCACCGAAGTGGCCAGTGCAGGGGCTAGCTTAACGGGTTTGGCGTTTAGCACGGGCTTGGGTGGAGTAACCGTGGCGGGCATACCGTTGGGCGCTGCCATTGTGGCGGTTTGCTTGGTTTTGTTTTCGTTCACCACCGTGTTGGGGTGGGGGTATTACGGCCAGCAGGGGGCCGTGCATGTGTGGGGGCCTAAAGTTGCCAAACCGTATTTGGTGCTGTTTCTCATCCTCACCTTTATGGGGGCCTACATGCTGCAACTGGCCGCCAGCGTGAAAGACGGTGTGCTGATGGTGTGGCTGCTGGCGGATATTGCCACGGGGCTTTTGATGATACCCAACCTGTTTGGCCTGTGGGTGTTGCGCAAGCAGGTGGTAAACCTAACGCACGATTACCTAGCCGTGGAAAAACGTGGCGGGGCTTACAAATATAAAGCATTCCATGAAGAGATGCCGAAGGTGAAGACGCGGAAGTAGCCTCTTGACGCCCCCACCCGAACCCACCAAGGTGCCGGCATGAGCTTTGTAACTACCTCCACCGCCGACGGGCATGTGTTGCCCCTGTTTGAAGCCAAGCCCGTGGGCGTGCCCAAGGCGGGTGTGGTGGTGTTGCACGAGGCGTTTGGGGTAACGCCGCATATTCAGCAGATGTGCGTATGGTTGGCGGGGCAGGGTTACCACGCTGTGGCGCCCGAGATGTTTGCCCGTGCCGAGCCTGTGGCCGACAAGCGGGATTTGCCGTACAACAAAGAAGGGTTTGAGCAAGGGCGGGTGTATATTCATGCCACGCCCAAAGCCCACTGGTTGGCCGATTGCAACGCGGCGGCGGCGTACCTGCAAGGTTTTGGGTTGCCCGTGGCCGCCGTGGGGTATTGTTGGGGGGGAAGCCTTGCCTACCTGATGGCCTGCCAAACGCCGGGGGTGAAGGCGGCGGATAGTTATTACGGCGGGATGATCCCCGAGTTGGTGGCCACCATGAAGCCCAACTGCCCCGTACAGTTCCATTTGGCCACGCACGATAGGTACTTCCCGTTGGATACGGCGGTGAATGCCATCAACCACCACTTGCCTAACGCACCCGTGCACGTGTACGTGGCCGATCATGGTTTTAACCGCAACGGCGGCATTACCTACGATGACGAGGCCGCCCAACTGGCCCGCAGCCGCACGCTGGCGTTTTTGGCGGAGTGTGTGAGGTAAAGTGCCTTGATGGAAGGCAAATGTTATGTTTTTGAATGTGTTAAACACCCTTGCGCAACGTGCTTCAATCGTGTAGCAATTTGCAACCGAACCAAAGGAGCCCCGTGATGACCGATGTTGCCAAACGCGTAAAAGAGATTATTGCCGAAAACCTAGGCGTGGACGCCGACAAAGTGGTGGAAGGCGCCAGCTTTGTGGATGATTTGGGGGCCGACAGCTTGGACACCGTGGAGCTGGTGATGGCGCTGGAAGAAGAGTTTAATATTGAAATCCCCGATGCGGCGGCGGAAAAAATCACCACCGTAAAAAGCGCCATTGAGTATGTGGAAGAGCATGTGGAAGAGTAAGTTTGTGTGTGTGTGGAAAGCCCCTGCGGGGGCTTTTTTTGTAGGTGAAGGGGCAGGGAAGCTGTGGTAATGTGTGGCAATATGGGAACCGAAACATGGCACTGACAAACGGACAAATGATGAAGCTGATGGGCGTAAGCGCTGCCACGGCGTTGGCAGCGCCCTTGGTGCACCATTATGTGTGTGACGATGCGGCGGTGGATTTTTTCGCGGCGATATCGGCCATGGGAACTCTCGCAACCTTAGGGTTGGCTGCAGCTTTGCCCATGCATTGGCCTAAAGAGCTGATGCAAAACCCTTCTGCTTGGTGGCACGCCACAGGCCATTTGAACACGACATCACGGAGATAACGAACATGCGCAAAGTTGTGGTGACTGGTATGGGCGTGATAAGCCCTTTGGGCTTGAATGTGGCCAGCACGTGGACGGCATTAACCGCTGGACAAACAGGTTTGGGGCGCATTACGCGGTTTGACCCTGCGGCGTTCCGCTGCCATGTGGCGGGCGAGGTGAAAGGGTTTGAGGCAACTCTGGAGAATACAGGGTTGGATGCCAAAGCCTTGAAGCGGATGGACCGGTTTAGCCACATGGGTTTGGCGGCGGCGTGGGAAGCCATGGGGCAGGCGGGCTTGCGGGGCATGAAAGACTGGCCTGCGGAGGCGCGGGAAAAGGTGGCGGTATTTCTTTCCAGCGGGATTGGCGGGTTGGAGAGTTTGGTGGAAGCGCAGGAGGTGTTGGCCGCCAAAGGGCCACGGGCGGTGTCGCCGCGTTCCATGGGGCAGATGCTCATCAACATGCTGGCGGGGGAGGCGAGCATCCAATACGGCGCGTTGGGGGCGAATTACAGCGTTGTATCGGCCTGTGCCAGCAGCACCCACGCGTTGGGGTTGGCCAAGATGCAGATTGAAAGCGGTCGGGCCGACGTGGTGCTGGCAGGCGGGGCGGAAGCGGCCATAACTCCGCTGGGAATTGGGGCCTTTGCAGCCATGCGGGCGCTCTCTAGCAGCTACAACGACACCCCCGCTGCCGCCAGCCGCCCCTTTGATACGGCGCGGGATGGCTTTGTGATGGGCGAGGGGGCTGCCGTGCTGGTGCTGGAATCGGAAGAGCATGCCAAGGCCCGTGGCGCCACCATTTTGGCTACCTTGGCGGGGTATGGCGAAACATCGGATGCCTCCGACCCCACCAGCCCCAGCGGCGAAGGAGCCGTGCGGGCCATGAAACAGGCGTTGCGGGATGCGGGATTGCAGGCTGCGGATGTTGGGTACATCAACGCCCATGCCACCAGCACGCCGGCGGGCGATGAAGTGGAAAGCAACGGCATCAAAAGCGTGTTTGGCACCACCGTGCCCGTGAGCGGCACCAAAGGGGCCACGGGGCATTTGCTGGGGGCAGCCGGGGCATTGGAGGCCGTGTTTGCGGTGCAGGCCTTGATAACCCAAACCTTGCCACCCACGCTGAACCTTGCCACGCCGTGCGATGGGGAGATGGATTACATCCCTTTGAAGGCGCGGAAGGTGGATGGGGTGAAGGCCGTACTCTCCAACAGTTTTGGGTTTGGGGGCACCAACGGCAGCCTGGTGGTTACGCGCGGGTAGAAGGGGTTTCATTCCATTCCAGCGCCGCATAAGTTTGGTGGTGGGTGGGCACCAAGGGCACGGGGCGGGCGGTGATGTTGCTAAGGTTGCGGGGGCTGCGTTCGAACCTTGGGCGGGCGATGATAGTGCAAGACTCTAAAAAACGGAGCAATCCTGTTTGTTTTTTATAAAACGTTTCAATCGCAAACCCCCAAGCTTCCAAAGCGTGAGGCGATGTGAGAGGCGCCCCTGAAACGCCGCGTTTGGCAAGTTTTTTATCGCAGGCTAACACATCACCTTCATCGGTGCTGAGTGTGAGTTTGCCCCACCCACAACGGTACGTACCATCGGCGTATCCAATAATGCCAGACAGTTGTTGGGCAGGTGCTGGCTTTAATTGGAAACGGTGAAGTGAAAAATCACGTTCTGCGCCCTCAATTTGGACAAAGGCAACATCCGCGGTAGGATGATAAAGTGAGCCCAAGTAAGCATGTTTGGGTTTGCGCGGGATACGAATGGATGGAGGAACATAGGCCAAACGAGCCTGTGCTTCATGGCCATTTGGATCGGCAAGGGTGATGTGGTAATCTATGGATGGATTTTTTTTGAAATCGTGCCACATCGATACATCCAACGAATGCAAAGGCATAACAACAATGTTGTGAGGCCAATTGCGGGGTGTTTTTAACAGAAATGCTGTTCCTTTGCCTTCGTCTCCCAAGGTTTGAGCGACGCGGATATGTTCCAGCTTGAGGCGACGGTGAGCATGCATGGCCATCAATTTAATGAATACGCTGTGTGCCCACAAGTACCATGGCTAGTGCAAGGCCGCCCACCAAACATACAAGTGCCGTGCAAAAAGGGTTTGAAAACGGGCCGCGTGGGGGTAAGCTACAGCCCATGGAAAACCGCGCTACCCGCTTTTTGATTGCCGTGTTTGTGGTGTTGTTTGTGGCCGTGGCGGCGGTGGGATTGGTGGGGCGCGAGCTGGCGCGGCCCGGCCCCTTGGCGGCCGAGAGAACCGTGGTGATACCCAACGGCACCAGCACCAAAGCCATGGCGGCGTTGTTGGCGCGGGAAGGGGTGTTGCATAGCGCCCGTATGTTTGAGCTTGCGGCGCGGGTGAGCGGCTTTGCCCCCACGTTGAAGGCGGGGGAATATGTGTTTGAGGCGGGGGTTTCGCCGCGTCAGGTGTTAAGCAAACTGGCGTTTGGCCACACCGCTTCGCGGAGCATGACGCTGCCCGAAGGCCTGACCGTGAAGCAAGTGCTGGCCATGGTGGAAGGGGATAAAACCCTGAGCGGTGCGGCGCGGCCCATACCGGAGGAGGGGCGGATGTTCCCCGACACGTACACGTTTACCCATGGCACGCCCCGCGCCAAGCTGTTGGAGCAGATGACGGTGCGGATGGACCAAGAACTGGCTGATGCGTGGGCTGCGAGGGATGGAAACATCCCATTGGCCAGCGCGGAGGAACTGTTGATTTTGGCGAGCATCGTGCAAAAAGAAGCGGCCAACGATGCCGAAATGCCGTTGGTGGCGGGGGTGTTTGCCAACCGGTTGCGGAAGGGGATGTTGTTGCAATCCGACCCCACGGTGATGTACGGCGCCGACATGGTGGGGAACGACATTACGAGCAAAGAGTTGAAAGAAGCCAACCCCTTCAATACCTACCAAAACAAAGGCCTACCCCCCACGCCCATTGCCAACCCAGGCCGTGCGGCCTTGCAGGCGGCGGCCCGCCCCGCCAGCACCGAGGCGTTGTTTTTTATGGCCAAACCCGACAGGAGTGGCCATGTGTTTACCACCACCTATGCCGAACACCAAAAAGCTGTTAAGGCGTATTGGAGTGCGTATAACCAAAGGAAGCAAGAGAGTGTAAAGCCATGACGTATAAACCGATGTTGATTACTGTGAGTGGAATGAGTGGGGTTGGAAAAGATTCTGTTGTGATGGGGCTTTGTAAACTGGATAACACGTTGCGTCGGGTTCCAAGTGCAACAACTCGTCCGCAAAGACCAGATGAAATTGAGGCTGTTGATTATTATTTTATGGGGCGAGAGAAATTTTTAAAGGCTAAAGAAAATGGTGATATACCTGAAGTGAGTGATTATCATGGGAATCTTTACGGTGCTTGGTTACCAGCTATACGGGAGCATATGAACCAAGGCTTATCTCCTATTAAGGATTGGACATGGAGCGGTGTTGAATATTTTCAACGTGATTTCCCCCAAGAAACATTCAGTGTGCTTGTTATGCCCCCATCTCGCGAACGGTTGTTCCAACGTTTAACCAAACGGAACCCGGAAAAAGCGGAAGATGGGAAGCGGCGCTTCAAGGCGGCAGAGGAAGATCTAGATCATTTAAATGATCCGTTCCATATCTTCACCAACCCCGATATGCGGGGCAGCAAGTTGACCGATTATGATGCCGTGTTTGTGAACGACGATTTGGAAGTGACCGTGTACGCCGTGGCCAAGCGGATTGCCGAGGAACGGCAGAAGCGGGGCGGATGAGAAAATCAGTCGTCATGGCGAGCGGAACTTGTCCTACGAAGCCGCCACTATGGGGCGTAGTAGGGGCGTGGCCATCGCGTGGTGTGGCCCTCGCCGTGGGGTTGTTGATAACAGCGTGTGGAGGCCAGTGGCAGTTGCCGAACTACATGGTGGCCCCCGCCAAAGGTGTGGTGGCCAGTTGCCCTCCCGAGGTGATAGGGCAGGCGCGGTGGGTGCAGGCCAATTTGCCCCGCGTGCAACTAGCCAGCCCGCGCCGCGCGGCGGTGAACGTGCTGGGCTACCCCGCCCATGTGGAAAGCTTTTTGCTGGCCGACAACAGCGCCGTGGACGTGTTGTTTTACCATACGCCGGAAACCGCCTGCCGCCCCATGGAGCAGGGGTATGGCGGGTTGATGCCGTTGGTGTTCCAAAACGATAGTCTGTTGGGCTACGGGCAGGGGTATTATCACACCATGGTGGTGCCCAACCTGCGGCAGCCGTTGGGCATGCCCTTGCAACGTAGTTTACCCACGGCACCGCAACCTAATGCCCAAGGCGGGGTGGGGCGGGGGGAACCGATACGGTAGGCTTGACACAAAGGTTAAGAGTATCTATAAAAAGCACATCGCCTTTCGCGATTGGTTATCGACAATAAAGCCCCCGCTACTACGGGGGCTTTTGTTTAGCGTGTGAGGGTGACACTCAGGAAGAACCTGAGCTTGCCCCAGCACAACGCCAATTTACCGCAGAGGGTCATGGTATTCGCCTTTCGTTTGGTTTATCGACTGAGCGAACCATGCCTTGCGGCCTCTTTATATTGCACGTATTTCAAATAATGCCAAGAGAGTTGACGTTGCAAAAACCCTACGCTATAAGCCCCCAACTGCATAAACATTCAGCAACGGAGGAACTCCCCATGGCCATCGAACAAACCCTGAGCATTATCAAGCCCGACGCCGTCGCTAAAAACGTGGTGGGCGGCATTATTTCACGCTTTGAAGCCGCTGGCCTGAAGGTGAAAGAAGCCCGCATGATGCAGCTGACCGAAACCCAAGCTAAAATGTTTTACGCCGAGCACGCCGCCCGCCCGTTTTACGGCGAATTGGTAGCCTTTATGACCAGCGGCCCTTGCATGCCTTTGGTGTTGGAAGGAGAAGGCGCGATTTTGAAAAACCGTGAGCTGATGGGCGCCACCAACCCCACCAAGGCCGAAGCTGGTACCATCCGCGCCGATTTTGCGATGCCTTGCACCGACCTTTCCGCCAACGCCGTGCACGGTAGCGACAGCGCTGAAAGTGCGGTGCGTGAAATTGCCTTCTTTTTTGGGAAGTAAGGGGGATTCTTCATGGTTGATGCATCTAAAGAGTTAGCCTATTTAGTAGAAAATGGTTTTGGAGATGCTGTGGTTGTGTCTCCTTCCAATGAGAAGATGTCTTTAAGAGATTACGTGCGTGGTACAAAATGGTCTTCAGGCCGTGAGCATAGACCTATTTTGTGTTCGGTTGAATGTGCTATTGGAACACGTCCGGTCTTGCTATGGGCTCAAGAGACGTACCAACATCTTATCTCCAACGTGAGTTTAGGTGATAAATCTGGCCAAGGTTTTGAAGGTGTGGCTATGGAAGTGTTGAATGCGTTTACAAACGCACGGCTGGCAGGAAGCGCTTTAGATGAAGTGCAAGTGAATTATAATGGTAGAAATTTATGCTTTACATCGCAAGATAGTCCTTACAAAATTTCTACCACCTTACAAAAAGTAACCACGCCCAACCACGGTCGTTGACATTGCAGCCTGAAACCCGTTGAATGAACCCCATGAGATGGGGTTTTGTTTTGGCGGTGTTGGCCGTGGGGAGTGTTCAGGCGCAAAGTCTGCCCAGCGCCGTGCCGTTGCAGGCCGAGCAATTGCCTGCCGTGAGCACCACCCAGCCTGTGCCTCCTGCCAAAGCCTTCAGCGTGGAAGGTGTGGTAGTAAAGCTGGATGCCAGCGAGGGCTTTAACCGCGATATGGCCCTCACCCAAGCTGCCCGCCAAGCCTTGCCCGTGGCCTTGGGGCAGTTGGAACTCCCCGTACCCGCCAGCAAAGCGGCCGACATCGCCAAAAACGTGGGCGACCCCATGACCTTTGTGAAAAGTTACAAACTGGTGAAAGAGGTGTTGGTGCCTGCGTATCAGCTAACCGCCAACTTGCAATTTGACGGTGCCAAGCTGCAAACAAACTTTGGCAGCAAAGTGTCCGTGGTAAAAGTGGAGGTTGCGGCCGAGATATCGGATACCGAAACCGTAACGCCTGCTTCCGCCATCAGCGATGCCACTGTGAGTGTGGTGTTGGAGGCGGATACCGCAGGAGCGCAAGATGAGCTTTTTAGTAAACTGGAACAGGCGGGGATGAACCCCGTGTGGCAGCTGATACGTCGGGATGGTGCCACCGTAACCCTGAACACCGCGCTGGAAGGCGACGCCCTGGCGGACAAGCTTCGGAAAGCGGGCATGACAGCCGAGGCAGTTGACGGCGTGGTAACGGTACGGCCATAAAGCCTTGTGAAGCAGCTGATTTTCCCTCTGAACACTGGGCCCGATTATTCGGCAGAAGCCTTTGTGCCCACCACGGGCAGTGCGGCCGTGCGGGCGGCTTTGGCGGTGTTGAAACCCAGTAGTATTCCCAACATCTTGAACGGGCTTGTGGTGGTAGGGGCTCCCGCCAGCGGCAAAACCCATTTGGCGGAAATGTGGCGAGCCGACCACCCCGCAGGCGGGGTGGTGGATGGGTTGGAGAGCTTGGATGCAGCGGCGCAAACCGAGGTGTTCCATACCTTCAACCGCCTGAAGGAGCAAGGCGGGGCGTTGCTGGTAACCAGCCGCGTGCCCGTGCAAGAGCTGCCGTTGTTGGCCGACCTCAAGTCCCGCCTCTTAACCCTGAACCACGTGTACCTGATGCCCCCCGATGATGCCGAGCTGGCCCAGCTGGTGGCCAAATGGGCGGCGGAGCGGCAGGTGGTGTTGCCGCCCGCTGTTACCACCTACTTGCTGACGCGGGCCGAGCGCAGCCCAGCGGCGCTGCGCACCCTTGTGGCGGCGCTGGACGAGTTGAGCTTGGAGGAGAAGCGGGGGGTGAGCGTGGGGTTGGTGAAAAAGGTGTTGGGGAGTTGACAATCTTTATAAGTATACATATATAAAGGTTCAATACAAAGGAGCCTCAACATGACATCCCCCCAGATTGTAGAAGCACGTAAAAATAAAGCAAAAAAAGCCATTATGTGTGCAGTAAAGCTGGCTTCTGGAAAAATTGAATTAGATTATGATGCGGATAAAGTTTTGAGAAGCATAAACTATGCTGCAAAAGGCCTCAACTGCGATGAAGCAATGCTTGAAGAATTACTTTGTGAACTGAGAGATCATGGTGAAGTATTATATGATGAAACAACGAGAACAGCAATGTTGGAGCGTGAAGTAGAGGTAAAGCCCTTCGAGATACCTGTGCTCATAGCGGAGCCAGTACGTTCCGAAGGATTGCCTCATGAAAAATTGATTTTGGAAACCTTGGCGAAATCGGGCACGGCTATGAACACATTCCAGATAGGAGAAAAAGCTTTTGGGACTATTTTTGAAAGCCAGACCCCTGAATTTTTAGCAACAATTAAGGTATTGACGGAAAAAGGAGTACTTGTACGCTATGAACCCAATGGCTCGGCTAAATCCAAAAAAATCGGAAGCCAAGCGGCAACTTACGCGTTGTCGAAATAGGTGCCTTCGTTCTTGCTCGTTGTAGCAAAGGGCGTTAGTTTCTCTCTGTAAAGTAGGGAGAAAATATCATGCGCATGTTAGTGTTGGCTTTGTTGTTGGCTGCAAACGTGGCCTATGCCCGTGAAGATGCTGTGCAAACCCGCACCAGCTTTGCCCGCGCCGTGCGGGAAGCCGCCCCTGCGGTGGTGAACATTTATGCCGCCAAGCGCGTGTTGCAGCGGGTGGGGCCGGCGTTGAACGACCCATTGTTCAACCAACTGTTTGCAGGGCAGGGGCCGTTGCGCGCCAAAGTGGAGCGGAGCCTAGGCAGCGGCGTGATTGTGGATGCGAGCGGCGTGCTGGTAACCAACTTGCACGTGGTGGAAGGTGCCGACGCCATGAAGGTGGTGATGGCCGACGGGCGCGAGTTTGCGGCGCGGTTGATTAACAGTGATGAAAAGCTAGACCTTGCCGTGCTGCGGATGGAGGGGAATGGCCAGCGCTTCCCCGCCGCGCGGTTTGGCGATAGCGACACCCTGCAAGTGGGCGATGTGGTGCTGGCCGTGGGTAATCCGTTTGGGATTGGCCAGAGTGTGAGCATGGGCGTGGTAAGCGCCGTGGAGCGGAGCAATGCGGCGCTTAGCCAGTACGGCCAGTTTATCCAAACCGACGTGGCCATTAACCCCGGCAACAGCGGCGGCGCGTTGATTGACAGCACGGGGGCGTTGGTGGGCATCAACAGCGCTATTTTCAGCAAAACGGGCACCAGCGTGGGCATCAGCTTTGCCATACCCGCCAGTTTGGTGCGGGCGGTGGTGAACGATATTGTGAGTACCGGCCACGTAAGCCGCCCATGGTTTGGGGCCACGGGGCAAAACATACCCCCCGCATTGGCGGAAAAACTTGGCTTGGGGCGCGGGCAAGGGCAAGGGGTTATCCTCTCCGACGTGATGCCGGGCAGCCCCGCCGCCCGCGCGGGCATTAAGGCTGGCGACGTGATTGTGGGCATGGATGGAAAATCTGTAACCGACCCCGCCGCGTTGAACGAGCGGATTTTGGCAACCCCCAACCTGATTGGCCGCGCCGTGCCGCTCACCCTCTGGCGGGAAGGGCATACACAAACGGCCACCATCACCTTTGAAGCCTTGCCCGACCGCAACCCCGCCGATGCCGTGAAGCTGGGCGGCGTGGGGCCGTTGGCGGGGGTGGGGGTGGAAAAACTTTCCCCTTCCTTGAACGTGCTTTTAGACTTGCCTGTGGCCGCCGAAGGCGTGGCCATTACCACCCCCAGCACGCGGAGCGACCCACGTTATGCCCTGATTATCAACGGCATCAAAGCGGGGGATGTGCTGCTGGAAGTGAATCAACGGCGCATCCGTACCGTAGCCGATGCCCAGCGGGCCGCCAGCGAGCGCGACCAAAGCTGGATTATCAAGCTCCAACGCGGGAATGCGGTGATAACGCTGGTGGCGGAGTAGGGTTGACAAATCTTTCTTTAAGTATACATTGCAGTGTATCAAAGGAGAAAACCCATGAGCCATTGGACACACATCTCGAAAGATGAAGCTTATGTAATAGATAGAATTATTTATAAACTCGGCGATATGGCCACTGCGGATGATATTGTTGACGAATTAAACAGGCAGAACGTGGCTATACGCCCAGAGTTTGTTAGATTGCATGTAGAAGATACTCATGCGATGGGAAAATTGATTCGTTTGGATGGAACCATTGCGGACGCTTATATACGCTCTAAAAAGTTTGTAGGTCCGTACGCAGAAATAGATGAGGCACTGGCAGATAAGGTAAAAACCCTTGTTCGAGAAGCTGGAGTTGAAGCAGATAACAAATATTTAATGCCACGACTTCTTCCAAAAACGCATTTCTATGATCGAGCGAATGATGCGCTTATGCATTATTCAATTGATGTGAGGGAAGGCTATGGTGCAACGGAAAAATATGAAAAACCAGTTCGGCAAGTAATAGATTCTCTGTTTAGAGAGGGTTCGTTACGCATTGGAGGTTGTGAAAACCCTGTTAATAATGATAGTTTTTTTGTAAACTGGCATGGCTCTAATAAAAAACATAAAATTTTCTTTTATGTACGTGAAGATGAGCTTATTTTACCTCAGAATGTTGCCAAATATCGGGATGCCAAAACAGCCGCTGAGATTGCCCGCAGAGATGAATTAACAAAGGGGTGGGATAAAGATATGGGCGATAGAGGTTAAGGATTTAGAAAAATTTAGGTTAGAGACTCTTTATTTTTATAGGAATAAATGACGTAAAAGGAGAAACAGAATGATCCAAAGCCATGAACAAGTTATTTTAGAAGCTTTAAAAACTGCCTGCGAACAAGCGGAGCGTTTTGGTGCATATCCTGATGTTGTATTAAAAAAATCGCTTTTGAATTTAAAAAACTTGGAAGGTATGACAGGCTTGCGTCTTTATGAAGTAACAACGGCTTTGGCTGGCCTTGTGAGAAAAGACCGAGTTGTAGGTACCGACCGAGGCGAATATGGCCTTGTTAAAACTTTTGAATGGGTTGCGCGTTACAACGCCCATGAAGCGATTCGGTGTGCGATTGTTGAGCGAGGATGCTGTGCGACGGTGGATGAACTTGCGGCCGATTCGAACGTTGTAAAAGCTGGTTGGAATAAACAAGAGCTGTCCAGCTACGTAACATCGCAATTCCAGCCTATGGCATTTGTGCGTTTGGATGGGAACATGGAACAAGGATTCTACCCAGTAAATTTTGAGAATTGGGATCGTGAAGAATTAGGCCCCAACCAACCCGATGAACGCATGTTTCATGAAATTCATGCTGCCGTGCGTTTTTCAGAATGCGATGCAGGTTTTGATGCCCTCCGACTGATTCTTTTGCGAGATAGTTACCGTACAGACGGTATAAGCTCGAGAATAGCCTACAATGTGATGCGTCCAACAGAGCAGGCAAGAGTTCGGAAAGAAATATTTGATGAAACAATTGCGTACATGATTAATACGGGTGTTATCAAATGGGCGGCCTACGAAATTTCACCGAATCAAGGTTTAATATTGAGAGCTTTCCTTGGTGACGATTCTCGACCCAATCATCCCGTATTTATGTACGTTGCTAAAGATGGGAAGAAGCTGCCAGATATGGTGGCAGAGCGGAGAGCCAGCGACTCCAAAGGCATGGGTCGTTAAGCAGCGAAGTTCTCATATTCAACGTTTTGGAACATGTGCTATAACGGTGGCATGACCCAGCCCCTTGCCGCCCGCCTACGCCCGCGTACCTTGCAGCAGGTGGTGGGGCAGGAGCATATAACGGAAAACGAAGGGTTGTTGGCGCGATTGATTGCCGCGCAAACCCCGCAAAGTTTGATTTTATGGGGCCCCCCCGGTTGCGGCAAAACCACCTTGGCCCAGCTGTATGCCACGGCGTTTGGGGCGGATTTTGTGCAACTCTCCGCCGTGTTGGCGGGCGTGGCGGATGTGCGCAAGGTGGTGGAGCAAGCTCAAACGGTGGTGGGGTTGGGGCGCAAAACCGTGCTGTTTGTGGATGAAATCCACCGCTTCAACAAAGCCCAGCAAGACGCCTTTTTGCCCCATGTGGAAAGCGGGCTTTTAACGCTGGTAGGGGCCACCACCGAGAACCCCAGTTTTGCGTTGAACAACGCGTTGCTCTCCCGTGCGCAGGTGTTGGTGCTGAACGCGTTGGATGCGGTGGCGTTGGAGAAAGTGTTAGCCCAAGCCGAAGCCGAAGTTGGCCCCTTGCCGCTGGATGTCGACGCCCGCCAAACCCTTCTCCATATGGCCCACGGTGATGCGCGGAGCTTGCTGAATATGGTGGAGACCATCGTGTCGTCATGGCGAGGGAGCGAAGCGGACGTGGCCATCTCACGCGAGGAGCTTATCAAACGGTTACCAACCAGCATGGCCAATTACGACAAAGGGGGCGATTGGCACTACGACGTGATTTCCGCCCTTCACAAAAGCGTGCGGGGGAGCGACCCCGACGCCGCCTTGTACTACTTGGCCCGCATGCTGGAAGGGGGCGAGGATGGGATGTATCTGGCGCGACGGTTGATCCGCATGGCGGTGGAGGATATTGGCTTGGCCGACCCCCAAGCCCTGCCGTTGGCCGTGGCGGCACAAGATGCCTACCGCACCATGGGCAGCCCGGAAGGGGATTTGGCCTTGGCCGAAGTGGCGGTGTACTTGGCGTTGGCACCTAAAAGCATTGGAGTGTACGAGGGGTGGAACGCGGCCAAGGCTTTGGCCAAGGCCACGGCAGAGTTGGTGCCGCCCAAGCATATCATCAACGCCCCCACGAACATGATGAAAGAGTTGGGGCACGGGGAAGGCTACCAGTACGACCCCCACACGGCGGATGGGTTCAGCGGACAGAATTACTTCCCCACCGCCATGGCGGAACGCCCCAGCCTGTACAAGCCCGTGGAGCGGGGGTTTGAGCGGGAGATGGTGAAGCGCATGGAGTATTTTGCCAAACTGCGGGCAAAAAAGAGTAAAGCCTAGGCAAGGGGGTTGTAAGGCTTAGGGGGAATCCCCATGCTTTGAGGATGGGAATTGTGTTGCCGTTAACACCACCGACCCCGAAACCTCTTGATGCAGGGGCGGTTGCAGCAGGTGTGGCCGAAGTTGTGAAATTCCGCCGTAAGTGTGTTGCCCCTACCTTAAAAACATTCCCCGGACTTTACCAAACGCAAGCCCATATGGATGCGTGGTTTAGCCAACTTTATCGCCAACTTCCTGCCGACGGCCGTCGGTACGTGGTTGGGTTCTCTCACGGTACGCTGGAAGCCCGTCGTATGGCGGCCCGTGGCGAGGCGGATGTTTTGATTTTGATTGCCCCGCCGATGGGGGGGTACGTGAGTTACTGCTCGTGGCTTGGCAATGCCATTGCTTCAACCATGTTAGACCCGTTGAGCAACATAGACCCCACCGCCCGTGTTGATGCCATGTTAAGCCGTAATCATGGTGACAAGATGAATGAGTTTGGTATGGGAATGCGCCCGCATATGATTCGGGCCTTAGGGCACGATATGATGCGCAACTACGCCGAAGGCCGTGAAAAAGGAGTTGAATGTTTCAATTTTAAAAGTTGGGAATACCACCAAGAAATCAAAGTACCAACGCTTGTTGTGGCAAGTGTGAACGATCGGCTTGTTCCACTGGAAGAACCCATGCAAGTTATACGGCAAATATCCACAGCCGAGCCAATGCTGGTTGAAGGTAACCATTTGGCGGTGTTTGAGGCTCCTCATCATATAGGCAAAATAGCCGACCATTTTAAAGTTATTTTTGGTGAGCACCTTATTGAGCGCCATTAACCCGATAGGTTAGACCTTCCATTCCACCTGTGTTACCTTACCTCCCATGAAACCCTACCTGCACCACGCCCCGCACCCTACGGCACCTGTGGTGGTGATATTGCCGGGGGTGAACAGCGGGCCGTATTTGTTTGAAGGCGCGGTGGCGGCGCTGGGGGATACCCACCGCTTGATTATCGCCAACCCGCCCGGCTGTGGCGGCACGCCCATGCCCATGCCGCTGACGGCCGAAACTTACGCCCGCACGGTGCTGGCGTTGCTGGATGACATGCAGGTGGAGGGTTCCTTCAGCCTTCTCGGCCACAGTTTGGGCAGTTTTGCGGCGCAAGAGCTGGCCCGTGTGGCGCCAGAACGGGTGGAACGGTTGATACTGGCCAGCACTAGCATCGGCCAGCCCTACATGGCGCGGGATACGTTGGCCATACGCGGGGTAACGGGCATGAGTTTTTGGGATTTATCCCGCGCTATCGCCAAAGACCCTGCAACCCATATGAAGCATTTTTTCGGCCCTGCGTTCCCTGTGCAAAACGCGCAGGCGTATCTGGATTTTATCGCCAAACGCCAAGCCAACCTGGCCCCCAAGCAGGTGACTGTGGCGCAGTTTGCAGCGGGCGGGGCGTTCAGCAGTTACCGTTGGGCGCATAACCTAACGCCGCCCACGTTGGTGGTACAGGGCGGGGCGGATATCCTCACCCCTGCCTCCAGCGCCCGCAAATTGGCGCAATTTATACCCAACGCCCGTTACCTTGAGTTTTACGGGGTAGGGCACTTCCCCATGCTGGAGCACGAAGGGTTTTACCCCAGTATCAAACGCTTTTTGCTGGGCCATGCGGAAGGCGAGGTGCTGGACGACCATGTGGGTGTGTGGGAAAAACTCCAGCGCAGTTGGTTGCGGTTGCATGGATAGTGTTTTTAGTATACATATATAGATAAGTAGGAGAATGAAGATGACCCAACCTTTACCTAAACCCGAACCCAAGTTGGCCGAGATTGACCGCGAGAAGGCGGAAAACGTGTTCCGTAACATGATGCGGGAAATTCAACGGCACCCCGAATCGGCCATCCAAAAAAATATTGATTTGATGGTGATTGCAGGGATGTTGGGGTTTGGAAAAAAATTGCCAGAATTATCTGAATTTGTAGCTGGACAGTCGGGGCGAAAAAGCAAAACCTTTTATAATCAATTTACTGCTTATGCGAATGATGAGGATTATCGGCAAGCAGGTTTGAGAACTCCTACTCGGAATAATGAAATGGCAACGGTTAGCTGGGCGAGAGTGCAGGCAGCCTTGTTGGCGGGTTATCAAGATGGAATGAAGATGGGGCAATTGTGTGAACGGGTTGCCCAACAACTTCTTTATGCAAACGGTGATTTCATACAATTTTTGTTGAGCAAGTGTGATCGTGGTGGCTTATGGCGTAAATCAGTGGGGTTGCCTTATCATGAAGGAAAGGGGATTTCTTCTATGAATCAAGCGACCGAGAATGATGTTGGGCGCGAATGAAGTTGGTTATCCCCCCCATTGCCGATGGCCAGCGGTTGGACCGGTGGCTGAAAAAGGCGTTGCCGGAAGTGCCCTATGTGGCGGTGCAAAAGATGCTGCGCACGGGGGATATCCGGGTGGATGGCAAACGGGCCAAGGGGGATGCGCGGTTGGTGGCGGGGCAGGTGGTAGAGGTGGGAGGTTCAAGGAACAAGGGGCAAGGGGCAAGGGAAAACGGGGCGAGCGTTTACCAGATAACCAACGCCGACAAAGCCATGTTGAACCAGGCTGTGGTGTATGAGGATGACGCGGTGTTGGTGTTGAATAAACCTGCCGGGTTGGCTGCCCAAGCGGGGAGCGGGGTAAGCCGGAGTTTGGACAGGCTGGTGGCCGCGATGTGGCCCAAAAACCCGCCCAAGCTGACGCACCGATTGGATAAAGACACCACGGGGTTGATTGTGTTGGCCAAAACCCGTGCCGCGGCCCAAGCCGTAACGGCCGCTTTTGCGGGGCGGGACGTGCGGAAAACGTATCGGGTGTTAGTGGTGGGGAAGGTGCCAACCCCCACGGGCGTGGTGGATGCCGCTATTGCCAAAATCGCCCACAGTTACGGCAGCCATGCCGTGGTGGATGACCTGATGGGTGATGAGGCGCGAACCGAGTGGCGCGTGATAGCCGACCGCGGCCCCTACACTTTGCTGCACGCCATGCCCTACACGGGGCGGATGAACCAGATCCGCGTGCACATGGCCCATGTGGGGTGTCCGCTGGTGGGAGACCGAAAATATGGCGGCGAGGCGGCCGAACACGCGGCGGCGGCGTTGGGCTACCCCAAAACGTTATATTTGCATGCCGAGCGGTTGGTGTTGCCTCACCCTGTTACGGGCCAAGTGTTGGAGTTATCGGCACCCTTACCACCCCACTTTGCAGCCTTGACCTAACCCTGACAAACTGACACGTTAAGGGTAACAACAAGGAGCTTGGCTATGGGCATCAGGAAAATCATTGGTTACAGCGTGGTGGGTGTGGTGGGTTTAACCGCTGTGGCGGCGGGCGGGGCGTTTGTGTACCTGCAAAATGCCGATTTGGCCCCGTTTGCCGTAAGCCTGATTGAAAAACAAACGGGCTTGGCCGTCAAAGCCGAAGGGCCGCTGACGCTGAAGTTGTTGCCCCAGTTGGAGCTTCATGCCGCCAAGCTGACCGTACCCGCCTACCGTGGCGACAAACCCTTACTGACCGTGGACAACGCCGATGTGACCGTGGCGTGGGGCAGCGGCCTGACGTTTTGGAAAGGCATGACCCTGACAGCCTTAAACCTGACCAACCCCGTGGTGGTGTTGGACAAGCCGAAAGATGGCCCCGCCAACTGGCAAAGTGCCGAAAGTTACGTGGCGCAGGTGGAAACGAAGGGGGATGAAACAGCCTCCGGTATGGACGCCGGCAAGCTCCCCTTGGCGAGCTTTGGAGTTGTGGATGTAAGCAATTTGAACCTCACTTACACGGATGCCAGCACGGGGCGGAAGGTGGTGGCGGAGGGTATCAACTTGAAAGCCGACGGCACCGACGTGGGTGATGCTAAGCTGGACATGGGCGGGCAAGTGAACGGCCAACCCGTAAGCTTGGCAGGGGCGTTTAATTTTACGGATTTGAAGCGCGTGCCCGTAACCGCCAACCTTGCCGCCGGAACCCTGAAAATGGCGGTGGATGGCGAAGTGCGCGAGCAAAGCGCCTATGCGGGGGCCGTGAACATTCAAAGCCCCAACCTGCAAGACAGTTTGGCCAAGCTGTTGGGCAAAGCGCCCGCCCAAGCACCCGCCGAAGCGTTTAGCCTTACGGGCGATGTGGACGCGGGCGGCAGCAACGTGAAGCTAAAAAACTTCAACACCAAACTGGGCAACCTGCTGCGCGCCACGGGGGATGTGGATGTGGCCATGGGCGATACCCCCAGCGCCAACGGCAGCTTTATGGCGGAAGGGAACAACTTGCGCCAACTGGTAGCCCTTGCCACGGGCAAAACCAATACCAGTTTGCCTGCCAAACCGTTCAAGATTTCCACCAAGTTGGCGGGGCAGGAGAGCATCAAGCTTTCGGGCTTGAATGCCGAGATTCAAGGCGTGGTGGCGGTGGCGGGAGATGTAACCTTGGTACCTGCCAAAACCGCGGGAGGCTTGCCCAAGGTGGATGGCCAACTGCGCGCCCGCAGCGCTAGCCTGAAAGGTTTGGCGGAAGGATTTGGTAGCAATGCCAACCTGCCCAACCAACCTTTGGATATCAGCCTGAACATAGCGGGCCAAGGCACGTACAAATTAACGGATGTAACCGCCCAATTGGGCACGTTGGCCACGTTGACAGGGAACATGGATATCACCCCCCAACCTACCTTGAAACTAGCAGGGAGCTTTGCCGTGAAAGGGGCCAACCTTGCCGCCACGGCCAAGGCGTTTGGCAGCACGGCGGCGTTGCCCGCCAGCGCCTACACCGCCAGCATGACGCTGGGGGGCGATAAGCGGATTGAGGTGAGCGACCTGACCATCAGCTTGCCCCAACTTCTGGAAGCCACAGGACACATGAACTTAAACCCTGCCGCGCCGTACAACGCGCAGGGGGAAATCACCTTCAACCGTTTGAACCTGAACGCGCTGGGCTATTGCCAACCTGCCAGCAGCGGTGGCACCCAAACCGTGAATGCGGATGCCAAACCCGTGGCCGCCAGCGGGGCGGCACCGTGGAGCGACAAACCGTTGCCGTTGGACGGTTTGAACAGCGTGGCGTTAGATATGGGCATCCAGGTGAAGGCGTTGGATTGCGCGAGCTTCCCCGCCCAAAACTTGAGTGTGAACGTGGCCAACACCGCCAGCAAATTGACGGTGAGCGACTTAAACATTTCCATGGCGGATGGTGGTAGCATGGTGGGCGGCCTTACGTTGGGCCATGGTGGCAATGCCACGTTGGAGGCCAACCTGACGCTGGCCAACATTTTGTTACATAAGCTTGTGCGCACGTTGGAAGACAAAGGGGTGGAGTTACCCATCCACGGCACCGCCAAGCTAACCAGCAAAGGCAGTACCACGCGACAACTGGCCCAAAATTTGGCGGGGAAACTGGACTTTAAAGCCGATGACGGGCGCGTGCCGTATGTGAAGATGCTGGGGAATATCAGCGCCATCAGTAGCCTTCTGCAAGG
Organism: Alphaproteobacteria bacterium; assembly: GCA_049297695.1. GTDB lineage: Bacteria > Pseudomonadota > Alphaproteobacteria > UBA2136 > UBA6156 > JACKLD01. The sequence continues at coordinate 23,461 of JBAQUT010000022.1, forward strand.
CCAGATACCCACCCAAGGGAGCGACCATTTGCGCAGCATGGTGGCGCAGTATACGGTAGCTGGCGGGGTTATGAGTACGGATAAACTCAGCATGGAGACGGATGGCTTGACCTTGAACGGCACAGGCACTGTGAACCTGCCCGCGTGGACGATTGATTACACGTTAACGCCCGAGGTGAGTGTGGGCGATAAGGTGAGCATCCCCGTGCTGGTGCAAGGGAGCTTGGGCGCCCCCAGCATTGGGCCAGATAAAAACTTTGTGAGCAAGTTGGCCGCCCGTTTGGCCACCGAAGGCCTGAAAGGTGCCTTGGGTTTGGATAAAGCCGATGCCAAAGGTTTGGGTGGTGTGGTGGGCGATGTGCTGGGTGGCAAGGGCCTGCAAGGCGAAGGGGTTCAAAACCTGTTGAACAACGTGCTGAAGCCCAAAACCCAGCAGCCTGTGCCCGTAACTCCAGCGGCGGAAACCCCTACGGTGGAAAGCCCTGCAACAGAACCTGCGGCGATTGAGCAACCAGCAGCAGCGGCTGAACCTATGCCGCAATCTGAACCCGCAAAACCCGAAGACGTGCTGAAAGGCGCCGCTGAAGACGCCCTGAAGAACATGCTGCAAGGCTTGTAAACAAGGTCTATTGCCGCTATAACCACGGCATGATACCCGAGCACAAAGCCAGTATTGCCCGTATTGAGGAGGCGTTAAGCCTCCTCGGGAGGTCGCTTTGACATTGATGTTTCGCGCCAGAAACTTTTGGATTTAATCCAGCAAACCGAAGACCCCGACCTTTGGAACAAGCCCGATGCGGCCAAAAAAGTGATGCAAGACAAGCGGCGTTTGGAAGTGAATATCGGCCGTTTTGATGCCGTGAAGCGGCGGCTGGACGATGCCGTGGTGCTGATTGGCTTGGGCGATGAAATGGGGGATGCGGGAAGCATCAAAGAAGCGGAGGCCGAATTGGCAGAGCTGGTGAAGGAAGCCGACAAGCTGGAAACCCAATGTTTGCTGGGCGGCGAGATGGATGGCAGCAACGCGTATTTGGAAATCCACGCGGGTGCGGGGGGAACCGAGAGTTGCGATTGGGCGGGTATCCTGCTCCGCATGTACACCCGCTGGGCCGAGCGGGAAGGGTTTAAGGTGGATGTGGTGGAGTATTCCGACGGGGATGCCGCAGGGATAAAAAGCGCCACACTGCACATTCAGGGCGATTTTGCCTATGGCATGGCCAAAACCGAAGGCGGCGTGCACCGCTTGGTGCGGATAAGCCCCTTTGATAGCAACGCCCGCCGCCACACCAGCTTTAGCAGCGTGTTTGTGTACCCCGAGGTGACGGACGATATTGAAATTACCATCAACCCCGCCGATTTGCGGGTGGATACCTACCGCGCCCAAGGGGCGGGCGGCCAGCACGTGAACAAAACGGAAAGTGCGGTGCGGATTACCCACTTGCCCACCAACACCGTGGTGGCCAGCCAGCAGGATAAAAGCCAGATACGCAACCGCGACATTTGCATGCGCATGTTGAAGGCCCGCCTGTACGAGCAGGAGGTGCAACGCCGCGAAGTCGAGGCCAACAAGTTTGCCGCCAACAAAACCGAAATCGGCTGGGGCCACCAAATACGCAGCTACGTGCTGCAACCCTACCAAATGGTGAAAGACTTGCGGACGGACGTGGAAACCAGCAACACTACCGCCGTGCTGGATGGTGATTTGGAGGCGTTTATCAAAGCCGCGTTGGCGCAGCGGGTGGGGAATGTGCGGAGTTAACGGAATATCCGCCTAACCAACAGGCGGAACCGTGGGATAACGGCACGGTTTTTGCTAGAGTGTATCTTGTATGATGAAATGGTATTCCTTTGTTTTGCTTTTAGTTTTTCTGCTGGTGCAGGGCGTTGTGGCGCAAACGTTGGGCCTTATTTCCAACATTCGGTTTCCTACCATAGAGTTCGCCATGAACCCGTTGGCAGGGCAAATCCGTATGGGCACCAATGGCGCCATGACATACCCCACGGGCGCCAGCGGGGCAAGTACGGGCATTCCGGGGCAGGTTCAAATTACGGGTACGGTGGGTAGCGCGGTCAGTATCCGTTGCCGCCGGAGTGCTACCTTGTTAGGGCCTTCAGGTGCTACTCTTGCTATTAACCCTGCGGCTGTCAGCATTGGTACGGGCCAAACATATTCAGCCGCGCCCAAATGCAACGGGTTAACAACCACGGTTATTACCCACACGTTAACATCCAATGCATCCCAAAATATTTTATATCTGGCAGGGCAACTTCAAAGCAACGGCGTCACCCTGGTGAATGGTTCCTATTCCATCTCCACAGGCAACAAGATAACGGTACGAGTGGTATACATTTAAAATGGGCTTGATACTTCTGAAAGCCATGATGGCGGTAATACTAGCAGCCGCAGGCGTGGTGTATGTGGGCGATAAGCTGGATGTAACCGAACGCCCCGCCATGAGCTATTGGCAGCATGTTAACCATATCACAGGGCAAGCATGGCACACACTTCAAATCTCGTTGGGTGTGGCGCCAGGTGGGGCTGGCGCGCAAGGACAGCCTTTTCGGCTAGAAAGTCTGTGCCCAACTACCATCCAACACATCGATATCAACGGTGTTACCCAGCTGGATGCGGGCAAACTCAGCCGCGAGGCCCCGTTGCTGGAAGGCAAACCCTACGAGATGGGGAAGGGGCTGGCGCTGTTCCGGTACATCAAAGAGGCCTACCAGCGCCAAGGTTTGCCCAACCCCGTGCTGAGTTTGCATTTGGATGCCGTGTGCCAAGGCCGTGTAGTGGTGCAGGTTACCGAAGGTTTGCTGCAACCGCCCCCCACGATGGACGAGGCTATGCACATCGCCCAGCAAGCGGTCGTGCTTCCCAAGCTGCAGGGGGGTGGTTATGGGCCGCGGGCGTTGCTTCTGCCCCCCCACCAAGGTGGCTGGACATGGCACGATGTGCCCGACGAAGCCCTTGCTCCCCAGCAGGTTGCCCCCACTGTTCAACCTCCAGCCGAAGTGGAACTGAGTGTGAAAAGCGCAACCGGAGTATCTCCTCCCAGTGGTTGGGCCGAAGCCAGCGCCGACCAAAGCGCCCCTGTTGCTCCAGGGTGGCAGGGAGAAACCCCCAACGACGAGAATTTGTTGATTGTGGGCGTGATGGTCAACGGGCGAGTGGTCTCCCGCGGGGTGGCCACGTACATGGATGAATCGGGCGGTGAAATCTGGATTCCCTTAGGGTTTTTAGTACGGGTGATGGGCTTCCCCATGCAGGTGGATGTGGCGGCAGGCACGGTGGAAGGCTGGTTTGTGCGCGAAGAAAACCGCGTGTACCTAAACATGGCCAACGAACGCCTGATTGCCCAAGGCCGCGAGCAACCTTACCCAAAAGGCCAAATCCAGCGCTGGGAGGATGATATGTATGTGAAAGAAAGCTTGGTGGGGAAACTGTTCCCCTTAAAGGCCCGTTTGGATATGAATGAATTGATGTTGGTGCTGACCACCACCGAAGCTTTGCCCGAAGAAGAACGCTTGATACGGGAAGCCACATGGGAACAGATGGAAGCCGGAAAGCGTTTGAACGCCGCCAACGATATGAAAGATGCCATAACATTGCCCTACCCCCTGATAGATAAGCCCTTGGTGCGCTTGAACGGCGGGCTGACCACCCAACGCCCCTCCCAGGGGGAATCAACCTATCAAAGCAACGTTTCGGTACAGGCCGAAGGTGCGTTGCTGTATGGAAGCGCCCAAGTTACGTTGGGGGCCGAGCGCACGGCGGACGGGCAAACAAAGCTTGTGGATGGGAACGCCCTATGGTCGAGGGATAGCCTTCAGCCCGATATGTTGGGGGTGCTGAAGGCAACGGGGGTGCAGGTGGGGGATATCCGCGCCGCCCAACCGCCGCTAGCCCGCATGGAAGCAGGTGGGGTAGGGGTGCGAGTTCATAACCGTCCGTTCCAGCGGGTGGATAACCCCGACAGGTTGGTGATTGAAGGCTTGGCGCCGGTGGGTTGGGATGTGGAGATTTATCAAGACCAAAGTTTGCTGGCCTACCAGCGGGTGGATGGCACGGGTAAGTATGTGTTTGAGGCGTTGCCGTTGCGGGTGGGGCTGAACATGTTTCGGATTTTGGAATTTGGCCCCCAAGGCGAAAAACGGGAACGGCAAGAGCGGTACTTTTTGGGGCAGGATATGCCCTCCAAGGGTGAGGTTCAATACGACACCACCGTGTACCAACCCCGTGGAAAAGTGTTGCATCTGGCCGATACGCCGTTGGAAACCGACCCCGTGCAAATGGCCCAGCGGTTGGAATTGGGGCTTAGCAACAATGCGGCGTTGCAGGTTGGGGTGTACGGGGTTGGTGCCGGGGTATCGCAAACCCAGCAAGGGGCTACGGCTGGGCTTAGGGGCACGTGGGCGGGGGTTTATGGCACGCTGGATGCCATGCGCACCCAGCAGGGGGGGCAAAGCTATGCGACCTCGGCCCGCAACACGGTGGCGGGAGTTGATATGCGGATTGCAGGCCTGATGAACCGTGGTTTTACGGGTGACAGCGAGATAACCGACGCCTACGAAGCCGAAGTAAGCCGCATGGTGCGGATGGGACTTGTGGGGGTGGATGGTACTTTAAGTTACAACACCAGCCGTAACGCCAGCAACGCGTGGCAGCACACTCTGAATCAACGAACAGGCATAAGTTACAAAGGCTTCAACGTAAGCCATGTTCTGGAACACGGGTGGGGCGAAAACAGCACCCCAACATGGCAAGGCAATGCCGAATTGGCGGGGCGTTGGGATGCGTTAAGCTGGCGTAGCAGTGTGGCGTACAACCCCAATGCCCCCCGCGTGCTGACGCGCTTGGGTATCAACGGCCAAATGCCTGTGGCGGACAGGCTGAGCGTGGACGGAAGCTATACCTTTGCCAACCAAGGGGATGGGTTAAGCACGTTGCTTGGGAACGTGCGGTACGATATGGGGGCGTATGCCTTGGGCTTTCAAGGCCAAGCCGACAGCGTGGGCAACATGGGGTTGGGGCTAACCTTCAGCAGCTTGCTGGTGCCCACCGATGACGGCGGTTACCGTCAAGCGCACCCCAACTATGGCAGCGGCCTTGGCCGTGCGTTGGTGAGGGTGTTTACCGATAGCAATGAGAATGGCGCTTACGACGAGGGCGAGCCTTTGATGGAAGGCGTGGCCATACGCAACCGAACGCGCGGCACCCGCCACCTTACCAAGCATACAGGGCTGGCCTTGGTGGATAACTTGCCCGCCAACACGCCTGTGCGGTTGGAAATTGAAGATGAATCCATCAACGATATTTTCTTGAAACCTACCAAGCCATCCATCGCCGTTGTGGGGAATGTTGGGGCCAAAGGAACGGTGGATATACCCTTGGTAAGGTTTGGCGAGGTGGAAGGCACGTTGTTTAGTGCCAACGCCCAAGGGGTGGTGCGCCCCGTGGCCCGCCTGATGGTGCAACTGGTGAACACGCAAGGCGATGTGGTGGATTATGCCGTGAGTGAGAATGACGGCTATTTTGCCATGGCCCCCGTGCCGTTGGGCACCTACAGCGTGCGCTTAAAACCCGGTGAAGATACGGCCAGCGGCTACGTGTTAAGCCAGCCTGTGACCGTAGCCTTAACCCATGCCCAAAATACGTTAAGTGATGTAGGCGTGATGCTGACCGAAGTGGAGCCTGTAGATGCCACCCATGCAACGCCGGAAGGAGGCGAAACGGGCCGTGCGGCAGGCAGCGTCAACGTGATGCCGTAAATTTTAAAAGGCCAAGGTGCCCATTTGGTAAACCGTTTCAGGTGCTTTGTCGGTGGCGGGTTCGGCCAGCTTCACGGTAGCAAGGCCTTGGTAGGCCATGCCTTCGGGGGTGAGGGGCAGGTTCAGCACCACGGCATCGGCCTCGCGGTACACGCGCACGCGGCGGGGCGAAATAAGGTTGGTGCCCTCAGGCGTGGTCACGGTTAGCATGGCGGTGGCCTCGGCATTGCCGGTGCGGGTAAACGGCACCAGCACGGCACGGGGAGACGCATCGGTAGGGCTTGTGAAGCTGGCAATACCCATGGCAAGGCTGCTGGAAACAACCCCGTGTTGCACCACCACGGGGATGGCAACCCCAAACAACGCGCCAATCTTAAACTCAACCCCTTTGGTGGTGGCGGATGTTTGGGTGGTGGAAACAATATTTTGGGCCAGTTGCTCTTCAAACAGCAAGTGCGTGTGGTAGTCACCCTCGGCAAGGCCGGCGGGGCGGCGGGCCATAATGCGTACGGCTTGGCGTTGGCCGGGTTCCAGTGTAATGCGGCGAGGCATAAAGCGCAGCATACGTTTGCTGGAATAGGCAAAATCTTCGGCCGTTTCCGTAACTCCTTGGCTGTTCATGGTTTGGTCGGTCAGCTGCACCACGTAGTGCTTTACCGTATCGCTTTTGTTGGTGACGGTGATGACGGAGGTATCTTGCCCGCTTGGTATCTCCACCCGCAAAGGCGATACAAACAGCAAGGCATCGACTGCGTGGGTAGGCACGCCAAGCAAGCTGGTGGCACATACAAACATGGCGGCAAGGTTGCGGAACATGGTAAAAATCCCCCTTAGGTTATGTTTGGGTGTTACCCTAACACATAACCTCAAAGGTTAGAAGTACAGGATATCCGTCCACGTGCGTTCCAACGCGGCAGGGGTTCCCACAGGGCTTGGTGGAAATACGACGGAAAGAGGGGTGTTGCCTATAGCCCTGTAAGTAACACAACGGCGGTTATGCACATGGCTCCCTCGGCAGGTGGTGATGCTGGGGGGAGTGATACCCGTAGGAATATGGAAAGCGATGGTTTTACGGTCGGCGGAGGAGGCGTCATCGTACTGCGCCGTAAGGCTGGCTTGCTGAAACTGTGCCCGAACGTTAATTTTAGTTTGAAGTGGGCCGGCGGCGGGCTCAATGTCGGTTGTAATTGGATGCTTCCACACCATTGCGCATACCCCAAAAAACACCACAAGGGCAACAACACACAAGGTTTTCAATATGTCGTGGTACATGGTGCCTACGTATAAAATGTTTGCAAGCCATCATTCACGATATTCCCAAAAAACCAAACCCCCATGCGGGGGTTTGGCAGGGTGGAGTGGTACCTTATTGGTACACGGCACGCACAGTAACGGGAGTACCACCAGCCAAGGCGCTGCTGTAATCGCCGCTGGCAATGGTTGCGTTACCCACAATGCGGGCTCCCAACAGGATTTTGTCGGTACCATCCAGCGTGTGGCTGTGGGGAGTAGTGCCCACGCCGGCGCAGGTGTAGGCGGCCGAGCCGTAAGCGGCACCGGTGTTCATGTCCAGTTTCACTTCGTTCACAGCTACGGTTGCAGCACTGGCGTTGGCCAAGGTGGCACCGGTGGAGCATGAAATGTTCACGGCGCTGGTAGCTGCACCGCCAATATCTACATCACCGGCCGTACCCGTGGTAGGGCCCGAGAAGGCAACGCCTGCGTAAGCAATAGCGCCGCTGCTGCCCATGCTGATGGTATCTGTACCGGCAGGAGTACCCGCAAATTCAATGGGAGTTGCGCCGTTGGTAAAATCGATGTCTTGGTTTTTGGTCAGCGTCAAAGCTTGACGGAAGGTAGCCAAAACGTCCACGTTTTGGTCTACGGCAACGGCCGTACCGGCAACAATGGCGGTGGCGGCGGTTAACATGGTCAATTTTTTCAACATGGTATAATCCTTTGTGTTGTTGTGTCTTTTTATCGCCCAAGGAAGAAGGGATGATAATTTGACATATGTCATATCTATGACATGGAGTTAGATTAGCTGTATGTCGGACAAAGTTGCTAGACATGCCTATTTTTTGACCAGATGGGGGTGTGGTAAATATCAGACAAATGATGTAATATGATCAAATATGCAATAAGATAGCCATGTTTTCTAATATGTCGTGCCGTGTCGTTTCCCCTGTATTCTCCAACAAGCATCGTATATCCTCACACAATGTCGCTAATCCGTATCGCCACCTTGGAGCATCTATATACCGCCATCCGAGCCTTTGAAGGCTGCCCGCTGAAGCACGGCGCCACCCAAGCCGTGCTGGGCGATGGCAACCCTGCCAGCGGCATTGTGGTGGTGGGTGAGGCTCCGGGCTCTGAGGAAGACGCCAGTGGTAAACCCTTTGTGGGCCGTAGCGGCAAGCTGCTCGATAAGCTGATGGGCGAGGTGGGGTTGAACCGCGGGAATGTTTACATTACCAACACCGTGTTCTGGCGGCCCCCTAACAACCGCCCGCCCACACCTGCCGAGGTGGAGGCTTGCCGCCCGTTTGTGGAGAAACACTTGGCCTTGCTAAACCCCCGCTTGCTGATTCTGGTAGGCGCCACCGCCGCCAAAACCGTGTTGCGCACCAAGGCCCCGTTAGGAGAGTTGCGCAACGTGCTTCACCGTGTGGGCAACCCGTATTTGGCAGAGCCTATACCTGCTATAGTCACGTTTCACCCCGCCTATCTGCTCCGTAATCCGCCGGCTACGCCAACGGCCCAGGGGGATTGGTTGCGTATATCTCAACACATCAAAGGAATATCATCATGAACATTCAAACCTACCAAACCACCGTTGATGCTTGGATCAAAACCATGGGCGGGTATTTCAGCCCGCTTTCGCAATTGGCCCAACTGACCGAGGAAGTGGGCGAGCTGGCCCGCCTCATCAACCGCGTGCATGGCGACCAAAGCTTTAAAAAGGGCGAGAAAGATGAGGCGAGTATTCCCGATGAGATGGCGGATATCCTGTTCACGCTTACCTGCATGGCCAACACGCTGAAGATAGACCTGACCAACGCCGTGGCCCGTAACATGGAGAAAAAGACAGCGCGGGATGCTACGCGCCATACAAAAAATGGTAAATTGCCTCTGAACATATAATCCTCGTTCCCTTTTCATGCCCCGCCAAACCTGTTACACAACGGTATGAGCATTACCCAAATCCCCCATGTGAAGCATGTTATTGCTGTGGCCAGCGGCAAAGGTGGCGTGGGCAAAAGCACCACGGCGGTAAACCTTGCAGTGGCGTTGGCAGCCAGCGGCAAGCGCGTAGGGCTGTTGGATGCCGACGTGTACGGCCCCAGCCAGCCCCGTATGTTGGGCGTGGCGGATAAAGAACCCATGAGCGATGGCAAAGAAATTGAGCCCGTGATTGGCCATGGCGTGCGGATGATGAGCATGGGCTTTATGGTGGACGAACACACCCCCATGGTATGGCGCGGCCCCATGGTGCAAAGCGCCCTGATGCAAATGTTGCGGCAAGTACGTTGGGGCACGGCCAAGGCACCATTGGATGTGCTGGTGGTAGACATGCCCCCCGGCACAGGCGATACCCAGCTGACCATGGTGCAGCAAGTGGCCCTCAGCGGCGCCGTGATTGTGAGCACTCCGCAAGATATTGCCCTGATTGACGCCCGCAAGGGGTTAGAGATGTTCAAAAAAACCAACGTACCCATTTTGGGCATTGTGGAGAACATGAGCATGTTTTGTTGCCCCCATTGCGGGAAGGATACGCCCATTTTCAGCGAAGGCGGCGCCCGCGCTATGGCGAAGGAACTGGGGTACGAACTGTTGGCCGAAGTACCGTTGGATGTGCAAATCCGTACCAATACCGACGAGGGGAAACCCTTGGTGCTCAGCGCGCCTGATAGCAAGGCTGCGGCTATTTACCGTGATTTGGCAACGAACGTATGGGAAGCCCTGAAAGTTGCCGAAGCCCGCAAGCCTGGGCCGGTGAAGATTGTGATTGAGTAAGTTGACAGTATACGTTGTGTGTGGTTGAATGAGGAAGATTATTCAATTTTACGGAGGATTTTCATGAGCGTTTGGGCAAATGATAAAGGTATTGTTGATGTGGATGATATGAGAGAGAGGTCATTAGAGTACTCTCATCAACAAGGGTTTTGGGATTATGCTGGTAGCAATGATTTATCGCAACAACGTTTTAATCAGATTGTTGATATGATTAGAGTGCATATGCATGCTCAGGATCAAACTTGTAATCCTTTGATTGTGAGAGATGTAACACATTGGTCCAGAAGTAAAAATCAAAGAGATAAAGCTTACTTATCAGGGATGATAGATGGCCTACAAAGTAAGCTCAAAGGAGTAACGGTTTCTGTTGTTAAACAGCAGAAAAAAACAACATTTCTCCGCCGTCCTTACACGAAAGACTTTATGGTCTTAACTCCTGATCAAAAACAAATTGAAGAACGTCCCAGTGTCAAATACGAAGTTGAGGGGCATATTTTAGGTTAATCGTTTAACCCAAATTCACCGTTATGCTTATCAACACGGGCGCTAGCATTAAGGCCGATTATATGTCCGGGGGTTGTTTGAAAATACATTGCCAACTGCTCATCTGATACGCTCATCAATGGGCGTAGGTGACGCATAAGTGTGGCTGGAATGGTGGATGGAGTTTCAAGAAATGCTTTGATGTCATCCAGTGTTACAGGTTTTAAAAGTTCGGGTGTGCAACGGCAAATAGCTTGAAAGCGGGGGCTTTGTACAAGGTCGTTCATCATGGAGAGTTGAACTTCGGGTGTCATTCCGCCACCACCTCCACCGTGTTGCCAGCCGCGTTGCCTGTGGCAGCCTCTTGCAAAATCACACCTTGTTTGGCTTCGCGTTCCAACAAATCGCGGATTATTTCCAAACGGGCCGTAGCCAGCTTGCGGCCTTGTTCGGGCAGCATCACGGTAAAGCGGGTTTGGCCGGCACGGGCTTTGGCCAGCAAGGCGCGCAGCGGTTTGGCATCGTCTTGCGCCACCCAATGGTTGTTCGCCTTGTAAACCAGCGTTTCGGCAAGGGCAGGGGAGGTAATTCCCCCCAAGCCAAGCAGCATCACAAAGGTAAAAGCAAAGGGCTTCATTGCGGCGGGCTCCAAGTAGCACCAAATATCTGGCGCAGTTGCAGCACATTGTAATTTATGTTGGCCTCTTTCACCAATCCCGCCAGCAGCAAGGCTTCGGCATTTTGTTGCCATTGTTGCTTCAAGGTGGCGGTGGCAGCCTGTTGGGCTGTGGCGGTTAGGAGTTGGCTATCCCGCTTCAGCATCCGCAGCACCACGCGGGCGTCACCCTGCGGTATTCCCGTAGCCAACACGCCGTTCACGGGCAGTTTGTACAACTCTATCAGTTGGCTGTGCAGCCATGGGGGGGCATCGCCAGGGCCGGTGAAGGTAAGGCTGCCTGCCGTGCCGCCCGCAAGGTTCATGCCCTGTGCCACGGTTGCCAAAGGTTGCTTCAGGCTTTTCTGGGCTTGAGCGGCAACAGAGGTTGCCATTTCAGCCAGCACGCTTTGGGTTTTGGCCTGCATAAAATCGGCCAGCACACGGGGTTGGATTTCGGCCAAAGGCGGCACTTTGGCAGCTACCACGGCAGTGAGTTCTAGGTACGCCATGGTGCCGTCGGCCAGCGTAAAGGGACCCTCCACGCGGCCTTGCTCGGCCTCAAACGCGGCTTTCACCAGCGTGGTATCCGCCGCGTTGCTTTGGGCTGTTAACAAGCTTTCTTGGCTTGTTTTCAGACCTGTGGCGGTAGCAATTTCGGCAAGAGTATTCCCCGCAGCGGCGCGGTCATCCACGGTGCGGAGCAGGCTTTGCAAGGCATCAGTAGTTTGTTCGGCAAGCACGTCGGTGCGCACTTTGTCTTTCACATCCACCAAAGCGGGGGCTGCGGCAGGGGTAATGCTGTCCACCCAAATTAGGTGCCAGCCAAAGGGCGTTTGCACGGGGCCGCCCACGGTGCCAACGGGTAACTCAAAGGCCACTTTGGCAAAGGGGGCCACCACATCGGTGGCCGCAATTTCTCCTAAATCGCCACCTTTACCTTTGCCCGAGGGGTCGGTGGTGTGCTCATCCGCCAGTTTGATGAAATCCGCCTGGGTTTGAATTTGCGTGTGCAACGCTACGGCTTCGGCACTTTCGGCCATCAAAATATGGCGCACGCTGCGGCGTTCGGGTTTTTGGTAGGCTGCAAGGTTCTCGTTAAAATACGTTTCCATCTGCGCATCGGTAACGGCAATGGTGGATGCCAAGGTTGCGGGGTTCAGGGCCAACATCTTAAAGCTGCGTTTTTCAGGCACTGCATAAGCTTGCTGGTTGGTGGCATAAAAGCCTTGCAACACCTCGGGCGTAGGTTGGGCCACACCGCGCACCATGGCGGGGGTTAGGGTTAGCGTTTCCAACGTGTAGGTGGTGGCGGCATCGGCCAGCAAGGGGGCCACAGCCTCCGGCTTGGGCGAGGGGAGTGCAATCACATCCGCCAGCATGGCCAACCCCAGTTGTTCGCCCAGCATGGTCTCGTAGGCACGGGGGGTAAGGCCTTGGTTGGCCAAAATCTGTTTGTAGCGTTCCAGGTTAAACGCACCGTTCACCTGAAACGCCTGCGTGTTGGCAATTTCGCTGCGCAGCACGCTGGCGGCGGGGGCAAGGCCCAGATCGGCCGTGGCGGCGTTCAGCACGTGGCGGTGCACCAGCTCGGTCAGCACCATCTGGGGCACGTTCAGTTCGTCCAGTTGGGCGGGGGTAGGGGCGGCGCCCAGCATTTGGCCAATCACCTTCACGCGGTTGCGGTAGGTGGCATCTACTTCGCTTAGGGGCACAGGGCGGCCGTTCACTGTTAAGGCGGCGCCTCCGCTGTTGCCTTGCAGATAATCCTGAACTCCCCACATAGCAAAGCTTGCCACCAGCAAACCCAGCAAAATCTTGGTGGCGCGGGTCTCGGCCATGGCGCGGAACATGTTCAACATGTAAAGTCTCCTTATATATAGCCGCAATCTGCCACCGCGCAGGCCGTGGGGCAAGGGCTTGCATACGCACAGGCGCCTAAGCAACGGGCAGGGGCGCTTGACGCCCCCTTACAACCCTCTTACAACAACAGGATGACAGCGATGCTTTTCCTTGTAAATGCTTTGGTGGCCGTAGGCCTTATCATCCTCATTCTGCTCCAACGGGCGGATACTGGCGCAGGCGCAGCCTTTGGCGGCGGCAGCGGCGGGGCGCAACCCGTTATCCGTAACCCTTTGGCCAAACCTACGGCGTTGCTGGCAGGGGTGTTTTTGTTTACCAGTCTGCTGATTGCCTACACCCAGCAAGGCGCCACCAGCCACGCCAGCGTGGTGGAAGATACCGCCCACACCGCCCCCACAACCCCCGCCTTGCCTGCGGCCGAGCTGCCAATCACCATGGATGGCGCCAACGGCTCCAGCCTGCCAAGCCCAGCCATGCCTGCGGCACCTGCCGAACAACCTGCGGTTCAACCCACCCTTGCACCGGAAGCCCCTGTAACGCCATGACGTGCCACAACGGAACCACCCAAGCCGCTTACGGGCCAACCCGGAGCGGCTTTTCCTCTGCTGGATTTCAGGATGACAGGGTAACTGGTAACAGGATTGTGTTCCTATATGATTCATTGTGTTGTCCTATAACCCGTAACCCAGTAACCAGTTATCCTGTAACCAGTAACCGGAGCCACTCATGACCCCCACCATCCCCGCCCCTCCCGGCTTGGCCAAACTTGGCAAAACCCACTATATTTTTGTCACCGGCGGGGTGATGAGCAGCTTGGGCAAAGGCCTTACCGCCAGCGCCTTGGGGGCCATGTTGCAGGCGCGGGGCTTCACCGTGGTGCAACAAAAGCTAGACCCCTATTTGAACATCGACCCCGGCACCATGAGCCCCTTTCAACACGGCGAAGTGTACGTGACAGACGACGGCTGTGAAACGGATTTGGATTTGGGCCACTACGAGCGATTTACGGGCGTTGCCACCAGCCGCAGCAGCAACATTACGGCGGGGCAAATTTACTGGGATATTTTGCACAAAGAACGCAAAGGCGATTATTTGGGCAAAACCGTGCAAGTGGTGCCTCATGTGACTAATGAGATTAAAGCCTTCATTAGCCGCATGGACGGGCAGGCCGACTTTAGCATCGTGGAGATTGGCGGCACGGTGGGTGATTTGGAAAGCGGAGCGTTTTTTGAGGCTATCCGCCAGTTTGGCCGCGAAGTGGGCTGGCGCCGCAGCTGCTACATGCATTTGGCCTTTGCCCCGTACCTTGCGGCGGTGGGCGAATTGAAAACCAAACCTGTGCAAAACGCGGTGCGGGATTTACGCCAAATCGGCATCCAAGCCGACATTGTGGTGGTGCGGAGCGAGGTGGAGCTGGGGCGGGGTGAGCTGGAAAAAGTGGCCATGTTTGCCAACCTGCCCGTATCCCATGTGGTGGGCTGCCCAGATAGCGATACGCTGTACCGCGTGCCCGTAACCCTGCACGCCCACGGGCTGGATGACGCCGTGTTGAGCCATTTTGAAATAAAAGCCAAAGAAGGCGATTTAAGCCGCTGGGAGCATATTTCCAGCATTATGGCCAACCCGCCCCGCACGGTGACCATTGCCGTGGTTGGCAAATATGTGCAGCTGGGGGATAGTTACATCAGTTTGAACGAAGCCCTGTTGCACGGGGGCTTTGCCCACGATGCCAAGGTGGAGATTGACTTTGTGGACAGCGAAACGCTAGAACCCATGACCGACGCCTCCGTGGCGGAACGTTTGGCCAAAGCCGATGGTATTTTAGTGCCCGGCGGGTTTGGGGCGCGGGGAACAGAGGGGAAAATGCGGGCCATCCGCTACGCGCGTGAAAACAAGGTGCCGTATTTTGGCATTTGCTTGGGTATGCAGCTGGCAGCCATTGAGTTTGCCCGCCACGTGGCCAACTTGGCGGGCGCGGGCAGCACCGAATTCACCCCCGAGCGCGGCGCCCCCGAGCACCCCCTGATTTGCATGATGACCGAATGGCACGCGGGCGACCAAAAGCGCCAAGGCAGCGCCACCGATTTGGGCGGAACCATGCGGTTGGGCGCCTACCCGTGCAGCATCGGCAAGGGCACGCTGGCGGAAAAAGCCTACGGCGCCACCACCATTTCGGAACGTCACCGCCACCGCTACGAGTTTAACCCCCACTACAAAAAGATTTTGGAAAACGCAGGTCTGGTGTTCAGCGGTACAAGCCCGACTGACCCCGACTTGGTAGAAATTGTCGAACTGCCCAAAGCCACCCACCCCAGCTTTTTCGCCTGCCAATACCACCCGGAGTTTAAAAGCCAGCCGTTAAAGCCCCACCCGTTGTTTGCGGCATTTGTGGGGGCGGCAGTGAAGGGGAAATAGGTATTACAAATCGCCCAAAGGCTTCATACCCGCGCAAGTAGGGATTCAGCTTATAAAGACTTTGAAATATCGCCCGTGCAAAGGTCGTTTCGGGCATCTTCTTCACGTGCACGCAACACGCGGCCACAGTACAAGGCGCGGTTAATCCATGCCTTACGTTCATCAGGAGTCTTGCTAGAAATAATACCCTCAACGGTCTCTTTCATGATTTCTGCATCAAGTGGAGTTAAAGGTTTGAATTTGTCAGGTGGCATAACTTCGCAGCGATTTATGCTAGAAAGGGCTGTAGCCAATCTCATTTCAACAACAGGTTTCATCTTTTTGCTTGTAATAGGGCCTGTTTTTTTGGAAAGTCCAACGTCATCCAACACACCTGAAGTCGTGTCGCGAATGGAATGGTAATGAGTGATGTTGTTGACAAGGCCCATAAGGTCGCCAACGGCAAGAGGGGGGATTTGCAACCCAGCTTGTTGAAGCAGTTGTCCCATCACACATCTCCTTATCTGCCCGTTGTTTACACCCAAAATGTGCATACCGCAAGAGGGTGTTGTGTACAGTAAAACAAAGGGGTAGACTGCAAGGCATGAAAGTACCCCGCACCCTCCGTGCTGCTGCCGCCGCCACATGGCTGGCGGGGGCGGGGGGTATGGCCAAAGCCGCCCAATCAACGACTGTTTTGAACCCGTACGATTATTTTACCTGCCACGCAACATCGGGCGAGCTTTTAGCCCGTTGGGCGGGCGACGCCACGCTGATGATTGAAATACCCAGTTATAAAATTGTGTGGTCATGCGGAACCGCCACCCACAGCGCCGATGACGTTCAGCAAGTGGCCGTTGGCTGGGTGGATGATCGTAACGTGTATTGGTGCATCAGCGCAGGGCCGGATTTCAAGCCCAAACTGTTCGTATCCCCGCGTAACCCGCATGCACGGGAACAAGCTGACGATATATTGTGGGATAACGAGCCCGTTGTGTTCTCAGTCCCCGATAATGAGAATATATGCACTCCAATAGGTTAGAGATTCACTGATTGCATCTCTTGTGTGGCTTTTTCCAGAGATTTAAGGTGGTGTTGAATAACATCCCACACGACCGAAGGAGCAATTTTATGGTACTCGTGCCGCAGCATGTTCCCCATACCTCGGATGGATTTCCAAGGAATGTGGGGTTGAGATGCTAAAACGTTGTCGGGTATATGTTTAACGGCTTCGGATATGGTCAGCAAAGCCCGTTCGACCGCACGCCGCACCAAGCCATCAGACGTAAATGTTTGTAGGGTATGTGCATGGGTGGATATACGGATAAACTCAATCTCGGTTAGAATCTCGGAGAACAAAGGGGCAAGCATACGGGGCATTACAGCACGTGGATGGCCGAAGCCTCAATGTCGTGTTTCAGCAAGGGGTGTAGGCTTTCCCGGGTTGTAATATCTATGGGAACATGAAGTTCGTCTTCCAAAAGGTCTTTCAATCCTGCAAGTTCAATCAGAGAGAAAGGGGTGTTGGGGGTGGTGTCGATGAAGATATCCACATCGCTCCCAGCATGGGCTTCGTTACGGGCGGTAGAACCGAAAAGGTACAAACCCGCAACCCCCATAGCCCGCAAACGGGAAGCGAGGGCATTGAGTTGGAGGATAAGGGGCTCACGTTGCATAGCTTATCTTATCACAGTTTTCTGTTACTTCAACACCTTCAAATACGCCTTCACCACTGGCCCGGCGCGGGTAAGTTGCACAATGCCATGAATATCGGATTCCAGCTGGCGGCGCAGCACGGTGAGGGCGCTTTCGGCGATATCGCCGTTCAGCATCACGCGGTTGATCACGGCGTCCAGCGCGGTATCCGGGCTGTTGGCGTGGATGGTGGCCATGCTGCCTTCGTGCCCCGTGTTAATGGCGGAACAAAAGGCGAAGGCGTTTTCTTTCCGGATTTCGCCCAGCAAAATGCGGTCGGGGCGCATCCGAAGGCAGGCGTTGAGAATCTCGCGGATTTCTTTCCCGCTGGGGTCGCGGTTGGCACCACCGAAAATCAGCGGGGCGCAGTTGCGGTGGGGAACATCCAGCTCCGGCACGTCTTCCATGGTAATCAGGCGTTCGTGCAGCGGGATGTGCTTAAGCGCCGCATTCATGAAGCTGGTTTTCCCAGTGCTGGTACCGCCGGAAATAAGCAACGTGTGCTTGGTTTGGATAAGGTCGATAATCGCCCGCCGCGTTTCATCCGGCATCTCAAAGCTATCCAGCGTATAATCTTTTCGGTGGGCAATCCGCACCGTCATGGTGAAGTGCCGCGTGGTGTGGTGGCCCGCCACAATTTGTACGCGGTGGCCGCCGGGCATTTTGCAGGCCAAAATGGGGTGCTGGGGGGTGAATATCTCGCCGCTCATGTTGGCCAGCATGCGGGCGCCGTCTTCCAGTTGCTCGGTGGTCAGGTCGGGGGCGGGCACCCATTTCCAGCTACCATCGGCAAACTCGTAGCCCACTTCGCCGGGGCGGTTGATGACCAGTTCACGGATGCCCGGCTCTTCAAAATACTTAAGGAGCGGCCCCAAAAACCGTGTTTCCACCTTGTTCAGGCCGTATTTTTCTCCCAAGGCCTCCAGTTCGGGCGTCAGGCTTTTTCCAGATTGTTGGATGAGGTTGGACATGGTAGAAAGAGTAGTAAGTTTAACCGTTAAAACAAGCCGAGGAGCTTTCATCATGCCCGACACCGCTGCAAATCCACAACAACCTTCCGCCGAACTTCGTGAAATAATGCAAAACGAAACCCACCGCGCCCGTGCCTTACGAGCCAAACAAGCCGAAGGTGTTGCGCTGACACCTGCCGAAATTGCCGAATTAGATGAGCTGAATGAAGCTGGAATTTCATTCACTGTGAAATACGGAAACAATGCCCGTGCTTAGCTACAACCCCCACAAACCTTGTCCGTTATCCGATGAAACCCAGCGGATGCAAGCCCTGAACTCCTTGGCCGCCCGCCGCGATACCCTGCTTCGCAATCCAAACCCCACCGCCCGCCAGCGCGCAACCCTTGCCGAGCTTACCCACGACATCGCAACCCTTTCTCGCTGCGGTCCCGATGCCCCCGAACCTATTGAGGGCCTTGAAGACGACCTAGGTTATTGAACAACGCCTTGTCCACATCCGCCATGCTGGCTGTACACCCCAATACCGCAAGGCTGGTCACAGGCTTGGCCAACCCGCAGGGCACAATGCGGTTGTAAGCCGTCAGGTCGGGGTTCACGTTCAGCGCAATGCCATGGTACGCAACCCATTTCCGCACTCGCACGCCGATGGCCGCAATCTTGGCGAAATCACGTTCCTGTAACCCTGTAACCCTGTCATCCTGTAACCCTGTAACCCTGTCATCCTGTAACCCTGCCTTCACCCACACCCCCACATCATCTGTCGCAAACCCTTCCACCCCCAGCTCCCTCAAACTGGCAATCAACCACTGCTGAAGATTGGCAATGTGCTCCCTCAAATCCCGTGTTTCCCGTAAATCTTTAATAACATACACCACCCGCTGCCCCGGCCCATGGTAGGTGGTTTTGCCGCCGCGCCCGGTGGGGATGACGGGGATACCCCCCACATCCAGCAACTCGGAGGGCATCGCCCCCGTGCCCGTGGTAAAACAAGGCGGGTGCTCCACAAAATACGCGCGTTCCCGCCCGCCCGCTAACACCTCGGCTACCGCCGCCTCCTGCAAGGCTAAAGCTTCTGCGTAGGGGGTCAAGGAGGGGAGGGGCTTGATGTCCATACGGCAACACCCTACACTAAAAGCATGAAATACGCACCCCGCCGCACCACAGCCTTAACAACCGCAGCTGTTATGCTTGTAGGCCTTACGACAAACGTTATGGCAAGGCCAACGCAACCTCCTAACAAACTCAAAGTACCAGTAACTATCTCAACAAACGCCTTTAAATTACCAATTGGCGCTAACGAACCTCGTAACCCCGATTTAGCCCCAGATGAGAAAGCAGATGGTATCACACTAGATGATGGTACTGTTTTTGCACCATCTTCAGTGTTGGAAAAGCTCCAGAAAGGGCAGGAGGGTCGTTAACCCTCTTTACCCGCCCGACAAACCACGCTATACAACCCCCCGTGCGGTCATGGCGAAATTGGTAGACGCATCAGCTTGAGGGGCTGACGGGTAAAACCATGGAAGTTCGAGTCTTCTTGACCGCACCAATCTTTTGAAATCACACCCGTATTTGCATTTCCGCCACAGGCTGGTGGCTTATATGTCAGTTCGGTTGTTGCACCCCTCGGGCGGGTCTCCATAATACATGAAAGGAGAATCGTCATGCGTATGTTGAAAGTATCTCTGTTAGGTGCCACCTGCTTGATGAGCGGAATGGCAGCAGTTCATGCATTGGAAACAAGCGCCGTGAACAACAACATGGCCGAGGCGATGATCTCCGAGCAGCGCACCAGCACCCTGTTTACCATTTTGCAAACCGCCTTTAACGCCTTAACGGCCCGTGTTGGGGCGGTAGAAACCCACGTTGGCCTGTTGCAAGTAACGGTGGATAACCTGAGCACCCGCCTGACCACGGCCGAAACCGATATTGCCACCTTGAAAACTGATGTGAACAGCCTAAAAGCTACCGATCAATATTTGTTGGCCGAAGTAGGGGCTTTAAAAACCCGAATGGATTCTGCCGAAGGTCAAATCGCTTCATTATGGACGTACATTCAATACCTGATAGATCGTGACAATGCCCAACAAGCCCAGATCAACGATTTGTATGCGCGTGTGAGTGATTTGCAAAATCAAATCAACGCTTTACGTGCCCGTATTGAAGCTTTGGAAGCTCGGACAAATGGATTGCCAACGGATTGCAATGCGGGTGGAGTCTTGATTTTTAACGGTTCAATATGGACATGTACAAAAACTTATGCGGTCGCGAGCAATCTGTGTAATGGCTTACGGTGCGAATCAGGTGCTCAATCAGGTGTAGCTACGTTAAATAAAATATGTACGATATTAGGCAAAACAACGTATCACTCTACGCCGGCAGGTGGTACGGGTGGTGCTGGTTGTAATGGTTGCAGTTGGGGTGCTTGGACAGGAAGTTCATGGTCATCTTTTTCTAGTTGTAATGGTTGTGTGCCATTACTTCGAGTTACATGTTATTAATTTAAGAAATAAAGGGTAGGGGTTATGTACTATAAATTTTTACTATGCCTCCTGTGGTTGTACCCACTAAGCTTGGCTCATTCGCTTGAAGCTACAGCCCATGTTAATCCATCTCAAGCTGTGAACGAAGGCCTTTCTATGAAAGTAGATGCCTTGCACACAGCTACTATGGCGGTGGTGAACAGCATTCTGCATTGTAATAACATTGGGAAAATGTATGTCTCCGATCCTTCGGTTCCAGGGAAAGATGTGAATGGGTGTGTCGATATAGATGGAGGGTTGCCGAATCCAGCCACGGAATGCGATATCGGTTCTGTCGCTATTGCCGATGGTACGGATTGGACATGCACACAAACACTTGCTGTTCCCAATACGTTGTGTGGTGGTTTGCGGTGCGAATCTGGCGCCCAATCAGGTGTAGGTACGTTAAATAAAGTCTGTCAATCGCTTGGTAAAAACAAATATTATTCAACTCCAGCTGGTGGTACAGGGAGTTCGGGTTGTGATGGATGCTCGTGGGGTACTTGGACGGGAAGCGCATGGACATCGTTCAACCATTGTAACGGCTGCAAGCCGTTGCTTCAGGTAACATGTTATTAATTTAACATAATATTCATTATGCGAACTTATGAGCCGAAAGGCTCTGTTTCGTTTTACCCCTCCAGATTTCCCATCCCCTCCCACCACCACACCATGTTGGCGGCGGCCAGGGCGGTGTAGGTGCCGTCTATGTGGCCGTCGCAGGTGGCTTTCCAAAAAGCTTGCAGGGCGGGTTGATGAAAATGCTCCTTCGCAAACGCGCTGCCAAACAGCGCATCCTCCATCATCGCACTGCCCTTGCCCGTGGTAAGCCACTGGCGGATGGGTGCCCCAAAGCCCGCCTTACTGCGTGAGAGAACTTCGTGGGGCAGTCGAGTACTCACGGCACTCTTGAAAAACGCTTTAGGCGCCGTTTGGTGAAGGCTCGTCCAGCCACCGCCCGTCAGCTTGGCCGTAGGCGGTACATCGGCCATGAAATCTAGCAATCGGCGGTCGGTTAAGGGCACGCGACCTTCCACACCGGCCAGCATGGCGGCTTTGTCGTTGTAGTTCAGGTTGTGGTCGGGCAAAAAGCCAAACAGCTCAATGTACAGCAGGCGGTTTAACAAACTTTGGCCGTGGGATTCGTCTCGGGCGCTGGTTAAGGCATTATTCCACGAGATGGCCACGCTGCGCTCGCCATGACGAAGGAGGCGCGCCGCATCTGGCTGGCTGTTGGTCGTAAACGCATGCAGCAAAAAGCGCTCGTCGTCGCCGCGCAACAGGTCGGCCAAGCGGGTGAGGCGGCGCGAGGTGGCCGCTCCACTCACCCGAGCGACCATTTTACATAATACAGAAATACCTTGGGAGATTGCCGCGCTGCGCTCGCAATGACGATTGAGGGTTTCCCGCAACCGTGCCGTTTGGTGGCGCCGATACCCGCTGAATACGTCATCCCCCCCCGCACCGCCCAACAACACCTTGATACCATCCGCCTTGGCCCGTGCCGCAATATCCGGCACAACCAACGGTGCAGGGTCAGCGGTGGGCTCGTCCAGCATGAAGGGCAAGCTGGGCAACCGTTCCAGCAACGGCTCCATCTCCACCACCAAAGGTGTGAACGGCACCTTCAAATGCGTCGCCACGCTGGTGGCAAACGCCATATCGTCCTCAAAGCCTTCCGCGGCCATCCCCGCACCCTCAAAGCCGATGCAATACGTGTTGGAAGGCCTATTCCCCGTGGCCACCATGCTGGCCACAATGGCGCTGCTATCCACACCTCCACTCAAAAACGCTCCCACGGGCACATCGCTGGTGCACTGCTCGGCCACCACGGCGTCCAGCAGTTTCAACAGGTGGGCGGGGGTTTTGGTGGTATCGTACTGGGGTTTTCCCTCCACCAACGGGGCTTGCGGCGGCATGTACCAGCGGTGGGTTTCGGTAGTCAGCACACCATCGTCAAACGCGGCCAGCATAAAGTGTCCGGGGCGGAGCTTTTTCACCCCGCTCAACATGGTGCGCTCGCCAGGCGTCCATAAAAAGGTGAGGTATTCGGCCATGGCGTGGGTGTCCAAACTCCAATCGGCCAACACGGGGCGCAAGGCTTTCAACTCGCTGGCAAAGGCCAAACCTTGGGGTGTTTCGGCGTAGTACAACGGTTTAATGCCTGCATGGTCGCGCGCCACAAACAGCTGGCGCTCGTGCTTATCCCAAATGGCCAAGGCAAACATGCCTTCCAACCTCTCCAGCATGGCGGGGCCTTCCAAATCGAACAACGGGGCCAGCACGGCGGTGTCCGAGTTTGGGTTAAACTTATATTTCGTATTCTTTTGAAGATATTCCACAATCTTCTTAAAGTTGTAAATCTCGCCATTGAACACCACCACATACCGCCCGTCGGCACTTTCCATGGGCTGGCTGGCGGCGGTGGAGGTATCGATAATGCTCAACCGCCGGTGCACCAGCTGCATGCCAGCCGCCGCATCGCGCCACACGCCCGCTCCATCCGGCCCCCGGTGCGCCAACGCCGCCCCCAACGCCGTGGCGTGGGGTTTGGTGAAGGTTCCGAGTAAGCCTGCTATGCCGCACATGTTCGGCACGATATCACATCTTGAGTTTATTCCGCAGCAAGAGATGAGGATTGATGATACAAATCTTTGGCATTCTCAAATTCACGAGGCTCCCTGTTGGTAGCTGCCACAAGAATTTGTTGTACTTGATGTAATTCTTCTGGGTACAAACGATCCACCACCGCCCCTGTCAGAGATGAGGCTGAAGATGCCGCCAACAAGGCCTCTTCCGAATACGAATCAATGCGCCACAAACGAACACGCCCTACCGAGGTATCCACCGAAGAAATATGTTGAACGGGTGAGCTAATCGGGTCTTGCTTCAAAGGTGATTGTAAATACGATATCCTGTTTGTAGCAGGGTCGTAATAACCCGCCGCCAAAATAACCCGAAGTTGAGAGCCCTTATCAACGCATGTTTTCACCACGTCTCCGGGTTGGAATGCTGCCTGCGGGTTCTGGTATCTAAAAAGTGCTTGGAAATCACGGGCGATATCTTCGGATTTCGGGTAAAATGCCGTCTGGTCATGGGGTCTGAAATCAGCCACGAAACCATGCTCAAGGGTTGCCAGCGATACATAAGGGTCTACGGGAACCGATAAAACGCACCCATGCGTCATACGTTGGAAAAAACTGTTGCTGATAATGCAATGTGGCCGTGATGTTTCGTAGTTAACAACAAACATACCGCGTGGATAAGTAATCATGTTGAGCATCCTATTATAATATTTTAGTATACTCTAAATATTCTAAATGTAAATGCTTCATACTTTAAATTTTCAACCAGTTGTTATTTTTCAAAATCAGGTGGATGAGAAGGAAAGAGATGGGTAACATTTGTCCCCGTAGGTCGCATAACTACCTCAGGAAGATTCTCGGTTGAGAGGTTGGCTTTTTGCAAGGCTCCTTTTAAACATTTTAGGTAAGCATACGCAGTAACGAGAGAGACACCTTCATCACGCTCAATACGCATAAGAGATCCGCGAGACAAATATATACCGTCATATACGTCTCTTTCCCGTAAACCTGAACAAACTCTCAAATCCCTAACCCCCGGGATAAAAGCCTTTGTTGGAGATGAAAGGTTGGTTCCGTTCATGCCACCAACACCCTACTGCTCGCAAACACCTCCACCGCAGGTATGGGCGCCTCCCCTTCCCCCCGCACGGCGGCCACAAATGCTGCAAGGGCTTGGGCGTGGCCTTTTTGCTGGCCCATATACCACGGCTTTTTGTACAGGGTGCGCACTTTGCCGTTCTCGCTCCAGGTGGTGCGCTGGTAGTTGTCCATGGTGCCCACGGCACCGCCTGCCAGCACGCTCACGTGCTCCTTCGCGGCAGCAGGGTCGCCTTCACTGGAGTACACCACGGTGGCCAAACTGCCGTCGGCAAAGCTCATGCTGATGCTGTAGTTATCTTGCCCCGCCCCGCGCACGATGTCACATCCTACTACGCCTGAAGAGGCTTCGTAGGAAATGCCATCTTTCGCTCCGCGCCCTTCGCTCCGCGAAAGACCACCAGCCATAGGCTGGCCCTGCGAAGCCCCTTTGGGCGCAGCAGGGGATAAAAGCCAATACGCCATATCCGTAAAGTGGCACACCTCGCCCAACAACCGCCCACCGCCTTCCGCGCCACTTTGCCAGTTGGGGCCTTCCAGCTTGCCGGCGTTTACGCGGATGATAACTTGCTTGGGCGTGGCAATCCCATCCAGCTTGGCCTTCAACGGCAGCAACGCAGGGCTGAAGCGGCGGTTGAAGCCCACCATCAACACCCGCCCACTTTTGGCATGGGCCTTTTCCACCGCATCCACGTCTTTAGAGGTGAGTGCCAAGGGCTTTTCCACCCATACGTGCTTGCCGTGTTTGAGGGCCTCAATCACCAGCTTGGCATGGGTGTTGTGGCGGGTGCCGATGAACACCGCATGGGTGCTTTTATCATCCCACACGGCCTGCATATCCGTGCCTGCAAAGGCAGCCTTGTAACGCTCGGCCACGTGGGCGGCACTCAGGCCCCCTTTGCTGACAACCCCGCGCAAGCTCCACCCCTTCATGCCCTTCAACGCGGGCAACACCACGCTGCGCACAAAGCCGCCGGTGCCGATGAACGACAAGCCCACATCGCCCTTTACCCGTACGGTTGGTGTTGCGCGCAAAAGTGTGTGTTCAGGTTTGGCCTCTGGGTACGCCAGCACCACGCCCAACCCTTGGCCTTTCTTCACCAAGGAATAGCCTTTCAAGGCATCCTCCAGCTCAAAGGTGTGGGTGGTTAACAGGTCGGGGCGTAGTTGGCCCGTGCCCATCAGGCGCACCACTTCGGCCAGGTTATCCCGCTCGGTGTGGGGCACAAAGCCTACGGGGTAACTTAAGCCCTGCTGCTCGTAGGCAGGGTCGTACCGGCCCGGGCCGTAACTGCGAGAAACCCGAATGTTCAGCTCTTTCTTCATATACTGCGCATAATCAAACCGCGTGCCCACCTTGCCCACCAGCACCACGTTGGCCCTGTCCCGGGCCCAATCCGCCGCCGTGGCCAAGGGGCCGTCGCTCTCGGTAGCGGCACAGAGAATGATGCTGTCAAACCCGCGCCCGTCGGTAAAACCTTCCCATGCTTTGCCCAACATGTCGGGCGTGCCTGCCAGCGTGGCCCCGCCTTCCACCGCCAACGCACAGCGTTGGGTGTTGAAATCCATGGCCGCCACCCGCGCCCCCGCTGCCGCGCACAGCTGCACCACCAATTGACCCACCAAACCCAAGCCAACCACCAGCACGCGCTCGCCAAGCTTCACATCCGCGTTGCGCACGCCGTGCAGGGCAATGGCTCCCAAGGTGGCGTAACAGGCGTGTTCAAAGGGCACATTGGCAGGTATCTTCACCGCCAAATTGCGGGGTATGGCATTAAACTCCGCATGGTTGGCCAACCCCGCCCCTGCCATGGCCACCCTATCGCCCACCTTAAACTCATGTTGAAGGTTTGCCCCCACGGCCACCACCTCGCCCGCCGCGCTGTAGCCCAAAGGCAAGGGCTCATCCAGCCGCAAAAACACGCTTTTCAGGGTGTCCACCACGCCGTCGCGGTTCATTTTGGCCAGCACTTTTTTAGCCAAATCGGGGCGTTCCTTCGCTTTGCCCAGCATGCTTTTGCCCGCAAATTCCATCACCATGCGCTCGGTACCTGCACTTATCAGGCTGGCCCGCGTGGCCACCACAATCTCGCCGCTCCCGCAGGCGGGGGTTGGTACGGTGGCAAATTCAACCTTGCCGCTTTTCAGGTTTTGGATGAGTTGTTTGGGCATGGCCAAACCATAGTAGCCCGCAAGGTTTTCGTAAAGGGTAACTTGCGTTACATAAATCATTTATGGTATGAAGATAGCGCCGTGAGGCAAATGGCTACCTTCAATCAACGAAACGTAAAAAAGGAGTACGCCATGAAACTGAACGGCAGAATAGCTGTTTGGCTCGGGCGGTGGAGAATCACATTCTCTATCCGTTACCTGCCTTAAAGCAACAAACCCCCGTTAGCGCGGGGGTTTGCTTTTACCTCCAATCAACGAAAAGGAGTAACGCATTCTTTATAAGCAGAATATTCCCCGTTGTCAAGCCCGCCACACCCCGCACGGGTCCACAACCGCTTTCCCCGCAAGGTCGGCTTTACTCAGCTTTTTGAACACGCTGTGGGCGGTGAGACTCACCACCACATCAGCGTCAGCCAGGGCTTGTTCAAAACCCACCAATGGACGTTCCCATACCTTCAAAAACGGCTCCACAATACGCAGTTCCAGACCGTTATCCTTGGCCAGTTCGTTCACCACCACAACGCTGGGGCTTTCGCGCAAGTCGTCCACATCGGGCTTGTAGGCCAGGCCCAAACAGGCAATCACGGGCTTGGCTTTTCCGGTCGCTTTGGCGGCTTTCCGCACCTGCTCGGCCACCCACAACGGCTTGCCATCGTTCACCGCCCGCGTGGCCTGCATTTGGGGGGTAAGTTCCGGGGCTTCGGCAATGATAAACCATGGGTCTACCGCAATGCAGTGCCCGCCCACCCCCGCTCCGGGGGTTAAAATGTTCACACGGGGGTGGTGGTTGGCCAACTTGATGACGTTGAACACATCCAGCCCCATCTTGTGGCAAACAAGAGAAAGCTCGTTTGCAAAGGCAATCTGGGCGTCGCGGCTGGCGTTTTCCACCAGCTTCACCATCTCGGCCTCGCGGGCGGTGCAGGGCAACAGGGCGCCCGTGCAAAAGCTTTTGTACAGCTCCATGCCCCGCTGGGTGGCACGGTCGGTGAGGCCCCCCACCAAACGGTCATTGGCCACCATCTCGCGCAGCGTGGCGCCGGGAATCGCCCGTTCCGGGCAAAACACATAATCCACCTTATCCACCAAGTCGGGGCGGGCGGCTTCCATCAAGGCTTTCACATTGCGTTCGGTGGCGCCCACGGGGCTGGTGGATTCCAGCACCACCAAATCCCCCGCCTTCAGCACGGGCACAAGGCTGCGGGCGCCGGCTTCCACAAAGGTCATGTCGGGCGCGTGGGTGGCGTGGTCGGTGGGGGTGGGTAAACTTAAAATAAACATATCCGCCGCACTAGGCGTCAACGCCGCGCTCAACCGCCCGCTGGCATGGGCTTCCGCCACCAGTTCCGGCATGCCCGTTTCATGGAAGGGGCATTGCCCCGCATTCACGGCCTCCACCACGCGGGGGGATATATCCACCCCCCGTACCGTGTGCCCCGCCTTGGCCAAAATAGCCGCCATGGGCAAGCCCATGTAACCTAGGCCGATGACGGAAATGGTGCTCATATTTAACGTCCTTCCAAAACAGGTTTCTCTGTCACAATACTTTTGAGTTGGCTCCACGTTCCGGTACGTTCTTCAAACGGTTTAGTCTGTTCCACAATCACAGCACGTAACTCATCAGGAGTAAGCCTTCCTTCACGATACCTAACATAAGCCTGTTGTCGGAGGCCAAGATTTTGAAGGTTTCTTACTTCAATCATAAAGTCTTTGTCATCAACATCACTTTGAACTACAAGCAAATCATCCTTAGCAACACGAGCCAACTCACGAGTATCAGGGTGCTCAGCCTTATTGTCCTTTCTGAACTCAACAGAAACCAAGCTGGTACATCGCGCCGCTTTTACGTTATTCTTATCCACAAATAACACCAAATCTTCCAAACCAACCAAATCAAAAGATTGTTGGGAATATAAAAGCCAGTACGTGTCTTTACGATTCATAAAATGCCTCCCTTTATGGTGTAACGCTTATCTCACACCCCCCTTTACTTGCCAACCCCCTGCCCCAGCACCGTATGAAGCTCTACCTCCCCCATCGGCAAGGTAATCCCCACCGTGCGGGTGGCCAAAGGTACGTTATGAAAAGCCAGCTTGGAGTGCTTGGCCACCACGGCACGGGCCTCACTCTCCGCCATGGGGATGGCATCCAGTTTCCCCGCCTCCAGCAACGCTACGGTTTCGCTCACCTCCAATGGCAATCCCACAGCCGTGGCACGGGGCAACGTATTGGCCAAACCCTCAGCCAGCCAGCCACCATCGTTCACCAACGGCACCACATGCAGGGGCGTGTTCATGGCCTCCACGGGTTTGGCGGCATCGGCCTTGCGCACCAGCAAACGGGCGGTTTCGGTGCGCACGGGCACCACGCGGTGGGTTAGGTTATCGCCCGCGTGCAAAGGCACGGGCTGGCAGGGCATATCCGCCACCGCGCTTTGGGCTTGGGCCACCACATTCCCCACCAAGGGCAGGCTGGCCAACACCCCCAACCCGGGGATGGGGCTTTCCGGCGCGTCCATCTTCACCCACACCACGGGCAAGTTCAGACGGGTGCTTACCGCACTCCACCACGCCCGGTCGGCGTCACTTAAAACACCTTCAAACCCACAGGCCAGCTCGCCCTTGGTCACAACCTTGCTGTACAGGGTTTGGCTGTTGCGGGCTTTTAACATATTCTGCACTTCCACCGTGCCGTAACTGGTCAGCGCGCTGGTCAGCAAGGCTGTCAACGTGGCCACCAAGCCTACCTGTTTGAAGTTGTCCCACTTGCCCTGCAGCCCCGCAAGGTGAGGCTCCACCTGCCTCCACAGCAGGTCTGCTTTGTCCATCACGGCTTGGGGGATAAGCCCCTTCAGCATCTCCAGCAGCGGCATAAATCGTTCGATCATTCTCCCGATGTAGGTCGGGTTTCAGGGTTTGGCAAGGGCGGTTCCCCCCAACACGCCTCCACCACCCTATGCCACGGCCGCGTGCAGATAAGGTGATGTATGGTAAGGCCTTGAGAGTTCAGGCTGGCAAAGGCAAAACCTCCCTCCTCCACCGTGCGGGCGGGGCAGGCGGTGGGTGGGGTGCGTTCGGGCACTACCAGCACCGTGTTCAAGGCGCAATCTTCAGGGGTAGGTACGGATGTTCGCATCACGGCACCCACAGGGGTTTCCAAACGGCAGGGCAACGTGTCGCACAGAGTGGTTATTACGGTGGGGGAAGCATACCCGTACCGTACCAACGTGCCCATCAGGCGGGGGTTTTCGCCCCACAGAATGGTGGTGGTAGCGGGGGTTAGCAGCGTCGCCGTGCGGCCGCCGTCCATCAGCCTTACTTCAACACCCTGCCGCTGCCCAACGGCCCACACACCAACCCCCAAAACTGCAAACAATACCAGCGACATCACACTGCCCCACGCCCGCCGCCCCAGTACCAACGCCAACCCTATGGCCGATGCCATCAGTACCCACGGCCACATCGCCACTGGCACCTGCACCGTGGCCAACGGCAAGGTGGAGACCCACCCCGCCCACGCATTCACCCACGCCACCCCGTACCCCGCCGCCGCAAACACGGGGCCATGCAAGCCCACAGGCACCAACGCCATGCCCGCAAAGGCCAGCAAGGTAAGCGGCCCCATGGCGGGGATAGCCACCATGTTGGCCACCACCCCCAACAGGTTGAATTGCCCAAAGTTAAGAATCAACAACGGCGCCGTGGCCCATGCCGCCACAAGGCTGCTGCGGGCCAGCCAGCGGGCACGTTCTACCCAACCTTCGGGGTGGCCTACGGCAAGGCCCAGCAGTATCAACCCTCCCACCGCCGCAAAACTCAGCTGAAACCCCGCCCCCATCACCGCCGCCGGGTTGGCCACCAACACGGCCACCATGGCCACCGCCCACGCCCGTGGCAGGCTGCGCAACCGCCCCAAAACAGCGGCCAGCAACAGCAGGGCCACCATCAGCAAGGCCCGCTGCACGCTGACGGGCGCCCCCGCCACCACGGCATAAAGGGTGGCTGCCACCAACCCCACCACGGCACCGATAGCCCGCCCGTTCACTTGCAAGGCGAGGGCAGGCCACAGGGCAACCAGCCACCGCACCAACCAAAACACCCCACCGCCCACCAAGGTTAGCTGCAACCCGCTGACTGCCAACAAATGGCTTAACCCCGCGGCACGGTAGGCATTTTGGACACTCTGCGGTATCTGCCGCTGCTCGGCCACCAACAAACTGGTCAGCACGCCATTGGCATAGGGTAACGTGGCCTCGCGCACCTTGGCCCGCCAACCGTCCAACACCGTGTTCAACCTCACGCGCCAGCCTGTGGGTATGGGCGGCGGAACCGTGGCTTCGGGCTTGCCCATGGCAAAGCCTTGTACGGTGGAATGGTTCAAAAAGCGGTTCAGGCGGTAATCGTGTTCGCCGTCAAAACGGGGGCCTTCGGGGGGGTACACCTTCAGCGGCAGCGCCACCCCCTGCCCCAGCATCATGCCCGCCGTTTGGGTGGCGTATAAGCCAACCCGCACACGGGGCAAGGCCAGCGTGGCTCCATGAGGCAACCCCACCATGACGGCATCGGCAATCTCCACCATGCGGCGGCTGGGGCTGGCCCCTTCCTCCACCGCCGCCACACGGCCCGTTACCCAATGGGATTTGCTGGCCAGCTGCTCCCAGTTCAACCCTTCCCCCGCCCGCATCACCTGAAACTGCGCCAACGCCACCAACACCCCGCACGCCCACACCCCATAGCCCACGGGCTTGTGCCATGCCACGGCCAGCAACCACCCCAAAGCCATCATACCAACCCCAGCATAGGCCCACGGCTCATACGGCCAACCCAAATACCCCGCTGCCCCCGCAGCCGCGCCCAAGGCCAACGCCAGCGGGGTTGCATGGGGGGCAAGGGCGCGGTGCAAGGTCATAAGTGCCAATCTGCCCACAACCCCCGTTGACATCAACGCCCAAGCCCGCTATCAGGGCACTTGCGTGGCGCCTTAGCTCAGTTGGTTAGAGCAGAGGAATCATAATCCTAAGGTCCCCTGTTCGAGTCAGGGAGGCGCCACCATTTGTTTATCCACCACATTTCCTTAGCTCAGTTGGAGTTTTATGTAAGCGCACCTCTGGTGCGACGCCGAGGAATCATAATCCTAAGGTCCCCTGTTCGAGTTAGTGGGACGCCACCATTTTTCGCAAAGCGAAAAATGCCCTACGTAGCCTTGGCGAAGAAGGGCTGTTAAAATAATCCCCATCTATCCCTTCCACACTTGCAACCCCCCTTCCACCTATGCAACAGTGCGGTATGGAAACCCCCAACACCCCCACCCCCGCCCTTGTTCTCAAAGCCCTGATGGC
>JBAQUT010000023.1:0-28990 GCA_049297695.1 Alphaproteobacteria bacterium
CCAGGGGGTAAACCCCCTGGCCCCCGTATCTATCGCCAGTTAATGTGGTTTGAATGAAAGGATTTCAAGAGTTTTTGGTGTGTTTTTTTCTTGCGTGGGGTGGGTTTGTTGGGTAGTTTCGGCCCCATGCTGGACAAACGCTTTGATTTTAAGACCGTGGAAGCCCGTTTTGCGGGGGAATGGGAACAGAGTGGCTGCTTTGACGTGCGGCTGGATGGGCGTGAGCCGTTTGCCATTATGATGCCTCCGCCCAACGTGACGGGCACGTTGCACATTGGCCATGCGTTGGATAACACCTTGCCCGATATTTTGGTGCGGCGGGCGCGGATGCAGGGGAAGGATGCGTTGTATCAGCCCGGAACCGACCATGCCAGCATTGCCGTGCACGTGGTGTTGGAGCGCGGGTGGGCCAAGGAGGGGAAGACGCGGTTTGATTTTGGCCGTGAAGCGTTTATGGAGAAAGCGTGGGAGTGGAAAGACCATTCGGCGGGCGTGATTACCACCCAGTTGCGGCGTTTGGGGATTAGTTGCGACTGGAGCAACGAGCGTTTTACCATGGACCCTGCCTATACCGTGGCGGTGAACAAGGTGTTTGTAGAGTTGTTTGAGCGGGGGTTGATTTACCGCGGCCAGCGGTTGGTGAACTGGGACCCCAAGATGCAAACCGCCGTGAGCGACCTTGAAGTAAAACATAAAGAAGTGAACGGGAGCCTTTGGCACGTAAGGTATAAGTTTGCCGATGGGAAACCCTATGACGGCAAAGACGGCATTGAGATTGCCACCACGCGGCCGGAAACCATTTTGGCGGACGGGGCCATTGCGATACATCCGGATGACCCCCGCGCCAAGGATTTGGTGGGTCGGAAGGTGATGGTGCCGTTGGTGGACAGGGCTATATCCATTGTGGCTGACGACATGGTGGACAAAGACTTTGGGAGCGGGATGGTAAAAATTACCGCCGCCCACGATTTTAACGACTTTGCCTTTTGGCAGCGGCACAAGGATACGGTGGATGTTCCCCTGATTAACCTGTTGACGCCGGACGCCAAAATGAACGCCAACTGCCCCGAGGCGTACCGTGGGCTTGACCGTTTTAAGGCCCGCAAGGCCATTGTGGCGGATTTGGAGGCGTTGGGGCAGCTTATAAAGATTGAGCCTCATACTCATTACGTGGGCCATGCAGAGCGGGATGATACGTCGGTGTTGGAGCCCTATTTGACGTGGCAGTGGTACGTGAAAGGCAAGCCTTTGGCCGAGAAATGTTTGTTGGCGGCGGATGCGGGGGATGTGACCTTTGTGAACGAGCGGGACGAGAAAGTGTACCGCCATTGGTTGGAGAATATTCAGGATTGGTGTGTGAGCCGCCAATTGTGGTGGGGCCACCGCATACCTGCGTGGTACAGGGATGTACCTGGCACAGCCGAGCCTGAGGTGTTTGTGGGCGAGAATGCGCCTGCGGGAGAGGGGTGGCGCCAAGACAACGATATTTTGGACACGTGGTTTAGCAGCGCGTTGTGGCCGTTTGTAACCCAAGGCTGGCCTGTGGGCGGCGAGCGATTGAACACCTTTTACCCCGGCGCGTTGATTAACAGCGGGCGGGATATTTTGTTCTTCTGGCTTATCCGCATGATGATGATGGGGTTGGAGTTGACGGGGCAGAGCCCGTTCAAGGTGATTTACACCCACGGGTTGATTTTGGACGAGCAGGGCCAAAAGATGAGCAAAAGCAAGGGGAACGTGGTAGACCCTATGACGCTGTTGGACACCTACGGGGCCGATGCCGTGCGGTTTATGATGGCCAGCATTAGCAGCAGCGAGGATATGCGGTACAGCGAAAGCAAGTGCGAACAGGCGCGGAATTTTACCACCAAGTTGTGGAATGCGGCCCGCTTGATGGCGATGAACGATGTGCGGTTTACGCCTGACGTACGGGATGGGTTGGATTTGGGGGCCGTGAAGCATCCAATCAATTTATGGTTTATGACTGAATTAAAATGGGCGTTGTCTACTACTGATAATGCTTTGGATAATTATGCTTTTCATACAGCTGCAGGGACGCTTTATCATTTTGTTTGGAATGTGTTATGTGATTGGTATCTTGAATTAACAAAACCGATGTTGGCGGAAGGTGGGGATGCATCTGTTGCTGCCGAAACGCGGGCTGTAATGGGGTGGGGATTTGATATGGTCTTAAGGGCATTACATCCCTTTATGCCATTTGTGACAGAGGCAATTTGGGAAAGTCATACTTTACCTGAAAATACGTATTTGATGCTACAAGCATGGCCAAAATTTAAAGATCGGGAATTCTCTGGCTATGATGTAAATATGATGGGTTTAATGGCAGTTATAGAAGGGATTCGTCAGGCCCGTAGCCAGCACAAAGTGCCGCCCAAGGCTCAGGTGCGCGTGTTTGCGCGGGGTGGAAATATTGACGATTTGATGCCCTTTGCGGCCCAGTTGAAAGCCTTGGCGGGCGTGGAAGCTTTGGCGACCCGTGCCGAGCCTGCGGGTGCTGGGGAAGCTTTGGCCGTGGTGGAGGGGGTGGAGTATATTATCCCCTTAGAAGGGTTGATTGACACGGCGGCGGAAGCCCAGCGTTTGCAGCGCGAGCGCGAGAAGTTGTTGGCCGAACTGGCCAAGTTGGACAATTTGCTGGGAGATGAAGGGTATTTGGCCCGCGCCCCTGCCGACAAGATTGCGGCGAGCAAGGCTCGCAAGGCGGAGATTGAGGGCAGTTTGGCGAAGTTGGGGGCTGGGGCGTGAGTTTGTATCAAGGTATAAAAGATGTTGTGTTTGCGGGCCTAAAGGCTTTGGAAGGTGGGGTTTTGCCCGCTGGCATGGATTACGGGAACGTGGCGGTGGAAGCCCCGAAAGATGCAAGCCATGGGGATTTGGCCACCAATGCGGCCATGGTGTTGGCCAAGCCTGCGGGCAAGGCCCCTAAGGTGGTAGCAGAGGCTTTGGCGGTGGAGTTGCGGAAGGATGTCCGGATTGCAGTTGTGACCGTTGCTGGGCCGGGGTTTGTGAACATTACCTTGAAGCCAGAAGTGCTTTTGGCCGAAGCTTTGGCGGTGGTGAAGGCGGGCAAGGCTTATGGGGCGGTGGATGTATCCGGCGGGCGGAAGGCTTTGGTGGAGTATGTGAGTATCAACCCCACCGGCCCTGTGCATGTGGGCCATGGGCGCAACGCCGTGTTTGGCGATGCCATTGCGGCGTTGTTGGAGAAGGCAGGATTTGCCGTAAATCGCGAGTATTTGGTGAACGATGCGGGCAACCAGATACGGGTGTTGGTGCGGAGTTTGCACGCACGGTATCGGCAGTTGTTTGGAGAGGCGGTGGAGGTTCCGGCCGATGGTTACCCTGGAGAATATTTGATTGAGATTGCGGAAGCTTTGAAGGCTCGGGATGGGGATACGTGGTTGGCGGTGACGGATGAACAGGTTGTGTTTGACGGTTTGCGGGCCTTTGCCGTGGATGCCTGCATGGCGTTGATCAAGGCGGATATGGTGACGTTGGGCATCACGTTTGACACGTACTTCAGCGAGTATGCCATGCACCAAACGGGCGCCATGGATGAGGTGGTGGCCATGTTGCGGGAGAAGGGACTTGTGTATGAAGGCACGTTGCCGCCGCCCAAAGGGAAAGAAATTGCCGACTATAAGCCTGTGAAGTTGACGTTGTTTAAGGCCACCCAGTTTGGGTTGCCGGAAGACCAGGCCATTTTTAACCGCGAGGGGCGGGCCACGTATTTTGGGCAGGATATTGCCTACCATTGGAACAAGTTCAAACGCGGGTTTGATTACCTGCCTGTGGTGATTGATTGCCGCCAAGTGGGCAGCGCCAAGCCCTTGGGGTTTGCCGTGGAAGCCATGACGGGCAAGGCCGACGTGTACAAGCCCGTGTTGTACGAAATGGTGAACGTGATGCGGGATGGTGTGCCCGTAAAGCTAAGCAAGCGCAGCGGCAACATAGTGGCGCTGAAGGATGTGTTGGAGGAGATTGGGAGCGATGCTTTCCGATTTACGATGCTGACCGTAAAACCCACCACCGTGATGGTGTTTGATTTGGCCAAGGCCACCAGCAAAACCATGGAAAACCCTGTGTTTTATGTGCAGTACGCCCATGCGCGGTTGGCGGCGGTGGCCCGCAACGCGGTGGAGATGGGGGTTACGTTGCCACCTGTAACGGGTGAGGAGGGGGGCTTGATGCATCCGGCTGCTTTGGCCGTGATGACAGAGGTGTTGTTGTACCCTGCCGTGATTGAGCAGGCGGCCCGGACGTTGGAGCCTCACCGGTTGGCGTTTTATGCGCACAGTTTGGCGGCGGCGGTCCATAAATGGTACGCGGACGAGAAGTTTTTGGATGCGGCCAACCTGTCTGCCACGGCCGTGCGCCTGAAGGTGGCGCAAGCGGCACGGGTGGTGTTGGCGGATGTGCTGTCTGTGTGTGGTGTTTGTGCATCAGAGAGTATGTAGAAGTTGTGTAAGGGCGGAAAAGAGCGGAAAAGCCTCTGGCACTTTGTTGGACAAGCTGCTTAATATAGAGGCAGGCGCAAATGTTCAACAAAGTTAGGTGTGATTTCGGATGAGTGATTTTATGGCCAAATGGCTGAAATTAAGTTTGGTGGCGGTGGTGGGGTGCGGGTTTATCGCCATGATGGTGTATGCGTTGATGATGAAAGACGATTTGCAAAACAGCAGTTTGGAACCCCCCATGGTGGAAGCCAGCGACATTGCCTTGAAGCGCCGCCCTGAAGAACCCGGTGGCATGGAGATACCCCA
This sequence comes from Alphaproteobacteria bacterium, assembly GCA_049297695.1. Classification (GTDB taxonomy): domain Bacteria; phylum Pseudomonadota; class Alphaproteobacteria; order UBA2136; family UBA6156; genus JACKLD01. Next base: position 4,785 of record JBAQUT010000023.1, read on the forward strand.
CCAAGACAAAATGGTGTTTGATTTGCTGGACAGCCCCAGCACGGCCGTAACGGGTACGGAAGGTGACGTTGCGGCAAATCCGGATTTGGCCTTGAGCGAGGCCGATGTGGCGGAGGAAGTGGTTGCGGTGCCCGAAACGGTGGCGGCGGTGGTGGAATCACCCACGGTTGCAGCCCCAGCCGAGGTTGCCAAGGTGGAAGAGCCTGTAGCCGTGGCTAAAGTGGAACCAAAGATTGAGCCAAAGCCCGAACCCAAGCCTGAGCCCGTGGTGGCGAAGGTGGAGCCGAAGCCTGAACCGAAGAAAGAGGTGGTTAAGGTAGTGGAACCCAAAGTTGAGGCCAAAACAGGTGGTGCGTGGGCTGTGCAGGTTGCCAGTTTGGGCAGCGAAGCCGATGCCACCAAAGCCATTGCCCAGTTTGATAAAAACAAAGCCCTTGCGCCGCTGACCGGCAAGGTTGTGAAGGCCGATTTGGGAGCCAAGGGAGTGAAGTATCGCGTGCAGTTTGGCCGTGTGGCCAGCCGTGATGCGGCAGCCAAGGTTTGTGTGGCGGCGAAAGTTAGCTGTATACCTGTACCGCTTCAATAAGGTTCCGCTGCGGAAAAAAGTCCTTGCTTGCAGGGGCTTTTTTCATGAGACTACATTTTATGAAAAACATGGCTCCGTTGATGCTGGGTGTGCGCGGGATGCGGCTGGGGGCGGATGAACGTGCGTTTATTCAAGCGGTGAAACCCGCCAGCTTTATTTTATTTGCCCGTAACATTGAAAGCCCGGAACAGGTGAGGGAATTGACGGCAGAATTGGCGACGGCATCGCCGTTGCCGTACCCCTTGATTGCGGTGGACCAAGAGGGCGGGCGGGTTCAGCGGGTGAAATTTGGTGGCAAATTACCCGCCATGGGCGTGATGGGGGCGTGGTATGAGGCCAACCCCACAGCCGCGTTGGAAGCCACGATGTTGGTGAACATGCTGCTGGCGGCGCAACTGCGGGATGTGGGGGCTACGTGGATGTTGGCGCCCGTGTTGGATGTGGCGCACGCGACCACTCATGCGATTATTGGCGACAGGGCTTTTGCCGCTAAGCCTGATGCTGTTGCCGCGTTAGGAAGCGCAGCCTTGATGGGGATTGGGGCAGGGGGGTGTTTCCCGTGTGTGAAGCATGCGCCGGGGCATGGGCGGGCGGTTGCGGATTCGCACCATGAACTTCCTGTGGTGACGTGTGGGCGGGATGAGTTGGCAGCGGATTGGAAGCCGTTTGAGGTGTTGGGGCCGAGGAGTCCGTTCATGATGACGGCCCATATTTGTTATGAAGCGTTGGGGAAAGAGGTAACAACGTGCAACCCTGATACGTTGGCCATGATGCGCAAGGAGTTTGGATTTGGCGGCCTGATAGTGGCCGATGATGTGGGGATGGCGGCATTGGACGGGGATTATGCCACGCGGGCCGCGCGGGCGTTGGCGGCGGGGTGCGATATGGTGATTACGAGTTTCAGCAAGCTGAAACACGGCATGGCGGGCACGGTGTTTGATGAAGAGAATTACAAAGCTTTGACTGAGAGGTATGCTTTACCGTCGCTGAATGCGCGGGCAGTGGGGGTTTTGGAAGGGCTGAAACTGCCAGATGCCCCCACCGAGGAGCAGGTGGATGCCGCCAAAGCCCGTTTGCGCGCCCTGTGGGATGACGGCGCGGGGCGGATGGGGTATAAGCTAGAATTATGAAGCTGTTGTTGGTCACTTTGGTGTTGCCGTTGGGGGTTACCCTGTTGTTGTTGGGTGCGGCGGTGTGGGCTGGGCGTGGGCCGCTGCCGAAGGCAAGGCGTGGAATGGTGTTGGCGCTGGCGGCGTTGGTGGTGTTGTATGGGGCGAGTACGCCATTTGTAGGCCGCACGCTGAGCATGGCGTTGGCGGGGATGGTGCAGGCCCGCGAGGTGGAGCCCAGCCGAGCCCAAGCCATTGTGGTGCTTACCGGCGGTATGGTGAACGCGGGGCCGGTGGGGTGGTTGCCCAGCAAAGAGAGTTATCAGCGGTTGGCGGTGGGGTATGAGCTACAACGCTTGCTGGGCGGGCGGGTGCCTGTGTTGGTAAGTGGTGGTTACACGCGGGGCGTGCAAGCCCCCAGCGAGGCCCGTGCGGCGGCGGATTTTTTTGCCGCTACCCGCGCCCAGATAACCCCCACCGAATTGGAAGAAACCAGCACGGATACCTATGAAAGTGCCATGCAACTGTCGCCCGTGTTGGCTAAGCGGGAAGCCCACACCGTGTTTTTGGTGACGGATGACGTGCATATGTTGCGGGCGTTGGCGACGTATCGGGCACGGGGGGTGGATGCCGTGCCGTTCCCTGCTTTGACCGTTCTGGATGCTGCCATGGGAGTGCGTGGGTTGCTGCCAAGCCCAGCAGGCTTGGCCATGACCAGCGATGCGCTGTATGAGATATACGGGATTGTTGCCTACCTGATAAGCGGCCGCATTGGCTGGGGCGATGTTTTTTATGAGAATTGACCAACGCTATTTTGTTGTGTATTAAAGGTATACAAAGAAAGAGATTGTTATGCAAAAAGCTGTGAATGATACCATGCTGACCGATATGAACGGGCATGAGATGATTGAGATTTTGAACTTAGCGGCGCATGTTTTTGTGATAGGTGGAGATGTGAAATTCCGATTTTTGAACGGCGAGACGATTATGAGACCGATAAGAGAAGCTGTTATGGAAGTTATTAATTCTCCTTTTTGTGATAAGAGTATTTTAGATAAAGTTTATGTTTGGAATCCATTTTTAAAAGGTCATGCTAAAGGTATGATGTCGGTGCATGATGATCGACAGAAATTTATGGATCGAAATATTAACCGTGCAGCAGATGTAAACTTTACAACACAGGAGATGTAACATGTTTGGATTAGGGATACCTGAGATTTTGGTGATACTGGTGCTGGTATTGATTTTGTTTGGGGCGGGGAAATTGCCTCAGGTGATGGGCGATTTGGGCAAGGGCTTGAAAAGCTTTAAGGACGAGATGGATGGGAAGGGGGCTGTGTCGGCCAAGGCTGCTAAACCAGCGGCTAAGGCAACGGTTAAGGCTGGGGTGGTGAAGGCCAAACCCAAAGCCAAAAAACCTGTAAAAAAAGCCGCGAAGAAGTAGGTTTGCGTGCTGGATTCGTTGGGCTTTGAAGAGGTGTTGGTTGTGGTGGGGTTGGGGTTGCTGATGTTCAGCCCCGCCGAGGTGGCCCGCATGTTGAACCGTGTGTTGGTGTGGAAAACCACGGCCCAAAGCTGGGTGATGGGGATGTGGAAGGGGGCGCAGGAGTGATGGACTTTAGAACCTGGTTACCCCATGTGGAGGCGATGCGGGGGCACCTGATACGGTGCGGGGTGGCGTGGGTGGTGGCGGCAGTTGGGGTGTTTGTGTTCAAAGAGGCGGTGCTGGAGGTGGTGTTGCGGCCGTTGCATGCGGCGGTGCCGGGAATTAATCTGCTGACCACGGGCGTGACCGATGTGTTTGCGGCGTATATTAAGCTGGCGGTGTGGGGCGGGTTGTTGCTGGCGGTGCCGGTGGTGTTGGTGGAGGTGTGGAGGTTCATCCGCCCCGCCTTATACCCTGCCGAACGGCGCTTGGTGGGCGGGTTGTTGCTGGCCGTGCCGGTGTTGAGCTGTGTGGGGATTTTGTTTGGTTGGTGGGTGTTGCTGCCGCCCATGTTGGCGTTTTTTTTGGGGTTTACGGCGGAAGGCGTGGTGGCCATGCCGCGGCTGGCGGATTACATCAGCTTGCTGGTCAGCACCCTTGGGTTGCTGGCGGTGGCGTTTAACTTCCCCTTGCTGCTGGTGGGGTTGGTGCGGTTGGGGGTGGTGCAGGTGGCCACGCTGGCGGCCCAGCGGCGGGTGGTGCTGGTGGGGATGTTTGCCGTATCTGCCGTGGTAACCCCCACTCCCGACCCGTTGAGCATGACGTTGCTGGCGGTGCCGTTGTATGTGTTGTTTGAGATTGCCTTACTGGTAGCCAAGCGTATGCGGTAAGGCTTGCCATTTTGGCGGGTTTGGGCCATGGTGAGGCATGCTTGATATCAAACTCATCCGCGAAAACCCTGCCATGCTGGATGCCCAGCTGGCCCGCCGCAACCAACCTGCCCAGGCCGCTGCGCTTGTGAGGCTGGACGAACAGCGCCGTGCGTTGCAAACGCGACAGCAGGAGGTTCAGGCCAAACGCAACACCTTGAGCAAAAAGGTGGGTGAGCTGAAAGCCGCCAAGCAGGATGCCGACGCACTGATGGCCGAGGTGAAAGCCTTGGGCCCTGAAATGGAGCATTTGGCCTTTGAAGAAAAGCAATTAGCCGACAAGCTGGACGACATGCTGGCGCGGATTGCGAACTTCCCCGCCGAAGATGTTCCGGCCGGGGCGGATGAACACGACAACCAAGAGGTTGCCCGTTGGGGTACGCCCCGCACGTTTGATTTTAAGGTGCGCGAGCATGACGACCTTGTGGCGGCGTTAGGCCTGTTGGATTTGCCCACGGCGGCCAAGATTGCGGGCGCGCGGTTCAGCTGGTTGAAAGGCAATTTGGCACGGTTGGAACGGGCCATTGCGCAGTTCTTTTTGGATGAATTAACTGCCAAAGGCTTTTTGGAATGCCGCGTGCCGTATTTGGTGAACGAGGCTGCGGCGTATGGTACGGGGAATTTGCCGAAGTTTAAGGAAGATTTGTTCCAAACCACCGACGGGCGCTGGCTGATACCCACCAGCGAAGTGCCGTTGACCAACGTGGTGGCGGATAAGATTGTGCAGCCGGAAGATTTGCCGTTGCGCATGACGGCGTGGACGCCGTGCTTCCGCAGCGAGGCGGGCAGCAGCGGGAAAGATACTAAGGGGTTGATACGCCAGCACCAGTTTGACAAGGTGGAGATGGTGATTATTTCTAAACCCGAGGAGAGCGAGGCGGAACACCAGCGTATGCTGGCCTGTGCCCAAAGCCATTTGGAAAAACTGAAGCTGCCGTACCGTACCATCGTGTTATGCACGGGCGATATGGGGTTTGCCAGCCGCAAGACCTACGACATTGAAGTGTGGATACCCAGCCAAAACACCTACCGCGAGATTAGCAGTTGCAGCAACTGCGGGGATTTTCAGGCCCGCCGCATGAAGGCCCGCATGAAAACGGCCGACGGCAACGTGTTTGTGCACACCCTGAACGGCAGCGGTTTGGCCGTGGGCCGCACGTTGGTAGCCATTTTGGAGAATTACCAGAATGCGGACGGGACGGTGACGATCCCCGATGTGTTGCAGCCTTACATGGGCGGGGTGACCAAGCTTGAGGCTTTGACGTAGGTATTTCTGCGAAATAGGGGTTGAATACCTACCTAAGAGATTGTGTGCCATGCTGCCTAAAAACCTAACCCCCAACGCCACCCGGATGCGCCGCATGATGGATGCCGTGCGGGCGCGGGGCGTGGAGGATGCGCGGGTGTTGGAAGCCTTGGCGCGAGTGCCCCGTGAATTGTTTGTAAGCCGTGCGTTGGCGGTGGATGCCTATGACGATGTGACATTGCCTATTGGCGAACAGCAAACTATTTCCATGCCCAGCGTGGTGGGGTTTATGACCCAGAGTTTGGGATTGAAAGGCACCGAGAAAGTGTTGGAGATTGGCACGGGGTGTGGGTATCAAACGGCTTTGTTGTGCCGTTTGGCGCGGCGTGTTTATACCATTGAGCGCTTGGACCGGTTGAGCAAAACCGCCCAAGAGCGGTTAACCCACATGGGGCATACCAACTTTGTGGCCATGGTGGGTGATGGCACGCTGGGGTGGCCCGCCCAAGCGCCGTTTGAAGCCATTATGGTGACGGCGGCGGGGCCGAAGGTGCCTCCTGCCTTGGTGGCCCAATTGGCGGTGGGCGGGCGGTTGGTGATACCTGTGGGGCCCACCGAAACTGACCAGCGCTTATTGCGGATAACCAAAACCAGCGACACCAGCACGCGGGAAGAGGTGTTGGGGAAAGTTGTATTTGTGCCCTTGGTGGGGGTTCAAGGGGTTGCTGCCAGCAAGTGATTTGTTGCCGTTTCATCATAGACGGTGATGTGTGTTGGTGCAGAGAGATTGAGTGAGGATGGGTTTTGCCGTATACAGCTGGGTATGAATATTCATGAGCGTGTAACCTGTTGGGTGAACCGAGACGATGCCGAGCGTCGGTTGGGCATTGTGGCGTTGGCGGAAGGAGTTTTGAGGGCTTTTAACCCGCAGGTGATGTTGGTGCCTATGGCCATTTTGAAGCCCAGCAAAGTGTGGCGGTATGTGGTGATTGCCACCGTGGGGAGTGTGCTGGGGGCAGGTATTGCCTACGTTGTGGGGTGGGTGTTGTGGTTAACCTTGGGGCAAGGGTTTGTGATGGCGATGGGGGTGGAAGGTGCCGTGGAAGGAATCCAACACGCGGTGCAAAGTGTGGATGTGACTACGGTGTTGGTGGCGGGGTTATCGCCGTTGCCGTTTAAAGTGGTAGCGTTGGGGTTGGGGGTGTTTCAGGCCCATGCCATACAAATGTTTGTGGCGGCGTTGATTGCCCGTGGTGCCCGGTTTGTGTTGATGGGATGGTTGGTGTGGCGCCACGGCCCCACCATGAAGCCCTGGATTGAGCAAAAGTTTGATGCGTTGACCATGTTGATGGCTTTGGCCTTGTTGTTTGTGTTGGTTGTGATTAAAATACTGGCAATGTAAGGGAGTGATGGACATGATGCGTATTGGCTTGGTGGGATTGGGTTTGACGATGGCAGGGTGTGCCATGCAGGCACCTGCGCCTGTAACAAGCGGTTACGGCCAGCCTACGGCGGTGGTGGCGCAAACCGAGCCTGCCTACCAAACCGTGGAGCCTGCGGCGGGGCCTGTAGCCCAAGTAAGCCAGCAAACCAAGATTGCGGCCGGTGTGCCCAGCAGCGCGCCGCGTATTACGTTGCCAACCCCTAGCATTTTGGGAGATATGGGGCGGAGCATCAAGCCCGCCGCCGCGCCCAAAACTGGATGGTACAGCTACCAGTTGCAGCGGGGGGATACGATTTACCGGTTATCCCGCGAATTTAACGCTAGCCCCGAAGCTATTTTGAAAGCCAACGGTATGGCCAGTGCGGGAGATATGACCGAAGGGCAGGTGGTGATGGTGCCTGTGGGGATTGGCCGTTTTGCCAAGGCGGGCACTGTGCCCGTGGTGCCTGTAGTTGCTACCCAAGCTGTAGAAACACCCGTGAACGATGTGGCTGCGGTGGAGCCTGCGGCGGCCCCTGTGGCGAGCAATGTTGTGAGTGGCCCTAGCGGAACGCGGTACAGTTTGACGCGTCATGAAACCGTGGCCAGTAAAGGCCAAACCGTGCAGATGGCTAGCAAAGCCGCACCGAGCATGGTGGAAGAAGATTTGGTGAAGGTGGAGCCTGCCGCAGGCCCCACCCAAGCCGTGACCGTGGCCACCCAAACGGGGGATGTTCAAGTGACCATGCACACCGTGCAGGCGGGTGAAACGGTGTACCGGATTGCCCAGAAGTATGGAGCATCCGTGTTGGATATTATGAACGCCAACGATTTGGAAACTCCCCAAGCCTTGAAAGCAGGGATGGCGATTAAGGTGCCATTTAACAAAGGTACAAAGCCTACGGCCGCGACCGAACCTGTGGCGGATGAGGGTGTGAAAGTAGCCAGTATGAAGCCCAGCACCGTGACCGATGTGAAGGCCGACTTGTACAAAGGCAAAGTGGATGCCGCCGCCGCCCGCGCCAAAGGCATGGTGTGGCCTGTGCGGGGCGAAGTGACCAACCGTTTTGGCAGCGAAGGTGCGGGAGTGAGCCAAACGGGGATTAACATTAAAGTGCCCGCCAACACGCCGGTGATAGCATCCGACGCGGGCACCGTGGTATACGCCGACAATGCCTTGAAAAACTATGGGAACCTTGTGCTGCTGCGCCACAGCAACGGCACCGTAACCGCCTACGCCCACAACAACGCGTTGTTGGTGGCCAAGGGGGAGAGGGTGAAGAAAGGTCAGACCATTGCGCTTTCCGGCAACACCGGGAACGTGAAAGAGGCCATGTTGCACTTTGAAGTGCGGCGCGATGCACGGGCGGTTGACCCGATGAGTGTGTTGCCGCGGTAAGGAATTTCTCTGCGTTATACTCCAAAATACATGGCGCACTGCACCATAGGGGGCTGGCCTTATGCCGTGGGGCGGGTATAAGGGATGGGTAACGAAAGATTGAGATGATGACACCCAAACCGACCTCGGCCAAACCTGTGACGGAAGAATCCGCCGCCTTGCATTACCATGCCCAGCCCCGTGCCGGTAAAATTGAGGTTGTGGCCACCAAGCCGCTCACCACGCAGGAAGACCTGAGTTTGGGCTACACTCCTGGGGTGGCCGAGGTGTGCTTGGCGGTGCGAGATAACCCAGAATCGGCCAACCGTTACACCAGCAAGGCCAACCTTGTGGCGGTAATAACCAACGGAACCGCCGTGCTGGGATTGGGGAACATTGGCCCCTTGGCCGCCAAGCCTGTGATGGAAGGCAAGGCCGTACTGTTTAAAAAATTTGCGGGCATTGATGTGTTCGATTTGGAAGTGGCGGAGAACGACCCCGACGCCTTTGTGGAAACCGTGGTGCGGTTGGCCCCTACTTTTGGCGGGATTAACTTGGAAGACATTAAAGCCCCCGAATGTTTTGAGATTGAGCGGAAATTGCGGGAGCGTTTAAGCATCCCCGTGCTGCACGACGACCAGCATGGTACGGCGATTATTGTGCTGGCGGCGTTTATCAACGCCTTGCATGTGGCGGGCAAAAAAGTAAGTGATGTGAAGATTGTGTGCAGCGGGGCAGGGGCCGCAGGCTTGGCGTGCATGAAACTGCTGGTGGAGTACGGTGTGCCCCGCGCCCATATTACGTTGGTGGATGTGGACGGGGTGATTCATGCCGACCGCCCCAACTTGCACGAAAGCCATGTGCCCTTTGCCCACGCAACCAAAGCCCGCACGATGGCCGAGGCTTTGGTGGGGGCGGATGTGTGTGTGGGGGTTTCGGCGGCAGGAGTGATTAAGCCCGAGATGCTGAAAGGCATGGCGCCCAAGCCGATTATCTTCGCCATGGCCAACCCCACGCCCGAGATTATGCCGGATGTGGCGCGGGCGGCGCGGCCGGATGCGATTATCGGCACGGGGCGGAGCGACTTCCCCAACCAGATTAACAACGTGCTGGGGTTTCCGTATCTGTTTCGGGGTGCCTTGGATTGCGGGGCGACCGATTTTAATACGGCCATGAAAGTGGCGGCCGCCCAAGCCTTGGCCGAGCTGGCCCGCAAGGAAGCCGAGCCCGGTTTGGTAACGGCCTACAAAGGCCAAACCTTGAAGTTTGGACCCGAGTATTTGATACCCAAACCGTTTGACAGCCGTTTGCTAGCGGCCATTGCCCCTGCCGTGGCCAAGGCCGCCATGGAGGCGGGCATTGCCACGCGCCCCATTGTGGATGTGGAGGCCTATGCCGTGAGTTTGCGGGATACCGTGGACCAATCGTTCCGCATTATGCGCCAAGTGTACCAGCAGGCCCGCACCAATCATGCGGCCAGCCCCAAGCGCATTGTGTACCCTGAAGGCGAAGACCACCGTATTTTGCAAACCGCCCAGCAAGTGGTGGCGGAAGGCTTGGCCCACCCCGTACTGTTGGGGCGCCCCGCCATTGTGGAAGCGGCCATGAAAGAGTTGGGGTTGAGCATGCAGGAAGGTCGGGACTTCACCCTGATAAACCCCCAAACCGACGATGCCCAACATCAGGCGTTTGTGAAGGAATATTATAACATCCGGAAGCGTGATGGTGTGGGCGTGGCGGAAGCCGCAGTACACATGCGCAGCCGCTGGATGGTGTACGGCTGCATGATGGTGCGCAACGGCATGGCCGATGCCTTGGTGGCTGGGGTGAGCGGGCGGTTTTACCGGTTTTTATCCGCCGCCGCGCACATTGTGAACGACACGCCCGACACCAGCCACATTTACGCGTTGAACCTGGTGATGGGGAAAGACAAACTTTTGTTTTTAACCGACACTCACGTGCAGCTGAACCCCACGCCCGAACAGCTCTCTGAAATGACGGCCTTGGCCGCCACGGCCATGCAACGGTTTGGAGTGGAGCCGAAGGCGGCGTTGCTGTCGTACAGCAATTTCGGTTCATCCCGCCACCCGCAGGCCATGAAGATGCAGCAGGCCGTGCAGCTGATACGCCAGCAGCACCCGCACCTGATGGTGGAAGGTGAAATGCAGGCCGATGCGGCGTTGAACATGGACATCATGCGGCGGGTATTTCCCACCAGCGCGTTGGATGCCCCTGCCAACCTGCTGGTGTTCCCTGATGTGGACAGCGCCAACATCGCCTTCAACATGTTCCGCATGGTGGTGCCGGAAGCCGAGTACATTGGCCCGATGTTGTTGGGGATGAAAAAGCCGATTCACATCCTCTCGGTGGATGCGCCTGTGCGGCGGATTGTGAATGTGAGCGCGCTGGCCGTAAGCTAAGAGCGTGCATGTAGGGGCAGGGGGGCAACACCCCTTGCTAAAATTGCCTGCGCGGGGTTGAGGGTTGGGGCGGGGTGCGTCACAACTAGGGTATGATTTTTAAGCGCGGATTGCTGATTCCTGTTGACGATGACGTGATGAAGCGCGGGCTTTCTGATGAGCTTTATACCCAGATTGTGGCGGCGGTGTATGCGGGGGATATCCCGTATTTGGATAAAGTGTTGGTAGACCTGCACGAGGCGGATATTGCCGATATTATCGAGCGGTTGCCGCGCGAAAGCCGCCTGAGCGTGGTGGAGCATGTACCCTACGACCGTTTGGGCGACGTGATTGCCGAAATGGAGGAAGGTGCCCGCGAGCACGTGTTGCAGTTGTTGCAGCCCAGCGAAGTGCGGGAAGCGCTGGAAGATTTGGAAAGTGACGACGCGGCCGACATTGCCCGGAGTTTGGACGAGGTTTTGCCCGACAGCAGCACGGACGAAGCGGAAGATGTTCTGGCGGATTACCAGCAAAAGCGCTTGTTGCAGTACGATGAAGAGAGTGCGGGCGGCCTGATGCAGTTGGAAGTGGTGACGGCCAGCCCCACTCAAACCGTGGCCGAAACCTTGGCCTATTTGCGCGACCATGAGGACGAATTACCCACCAAGCCCGGCACGATTTTTGTGGTAACGCCCCAACGGAAATTGTTGGGAACGGCGAGCCTGACCCGTTTGGTGCGTGTGCCCATGGAGGCCACGTTGGCCGAGATTATGCGCGAAGACCCGTTGTTTGTGCTGCCCGACCAGCACCACACCGAGGTGATCAGCATGTTTGAAAAGTATGACATTCACAATTTGGCCGTGGTGAACAAAAAGGGCCAGTTGCTGGGGCGGATTACCATTGACGACGTGTTGGACGAGGTGTTGGCCGACAACGCCCGCAGCCAAGCCCGTGCCGTGGGTTTGGATGAAGAGGAAGATTTGTTTGCGCCGGTGATGGAAACGGCGCGGCACCGCTTCCCGTGGTTGTTTATCAACCTGATTACGGCGGTGATGGCGGCCGCCGTGATTGCCCTGTTTGAAGACAGCATCGCCAAGCTGACCACGCTGGCCGTGTTGATGCCCATTGTGGCCAGCATGGGGGGCAATGCCACCACCCAAACCCAAACGGTGATTATCCGTGCCATGGCCTTGGGGCAAATAACGCGGCAAAACGCGGTGCAGCTGTTGCGGAAGGAGTTTCTCTCCGGTGGGTACATTGGCACCTTGCTAGCGGCTATGATGGCCTTGGCCGTGTGGTTGCTGTACGGAGATCCCAAACTTGCCGCCGTAATTGGGGCAGCCACCATTGCCAACCACCTGTTTGCCGCAGCGGGGGGGTATTTTGTGCCGTTGGCCCTGAAGCGGTGGGGGTATGACCCGGCTATTTCCACAGGAGTTTTGACCACCACCATTACGGATGTGGGCGGCTTTTTTGTGTTTCTGGGGTTGGCGAGTGTGGTGTTGATGTAGAGGGTGCCTGTTTTGCCACCACTTAAAACGCGATAGACTGATTTTTGTTTCGCTTAATGAGGCGCGTTTGGTGTACGGTGCGCGGGTAAGAGAAAGTACCCGTCATGGCCGATTTGATTGCCCAGAACATTCAACCCATTACCATTGAAGAGGAAATGCAGAAAAGCTATCTCGATTACGCCATGAGCGTGATTGTGAGCCGTGCGTTGCCCGATGTGCGGGATGGTTTGAAGCCCGTGCACCGCCGTATTTTGTACGCCCAACGCATGATGGGGAACGACCCCGGCAAAAAATATTTGAAATCGGCCCGCGTGGTGGGTGATGTGATGGGTAAATACCACCCCCACGGCGACAGCGCCATTTACGAGGCCATGGCCCGCATGGCCCAAGACTTCAGCCTGCGCGTGCCCATGGAAGACGGTCAGGGTAACTTCGGGAGCATGGACGGCGACAACCCTGCGGCCATGCGGTACACCGAAATTCGTTTGAGCAAGGCCGGTGGCGCCATGCTGATGGACATTGACGAAAACACCGTGAACTTCCGCCCCAACTACGATGGCAGCGAAGAAGAACCTGTGGTGCTGCCCGCGCGCATCCCCAACGTGTTGGTGAACGGAAACGGCGGGATTGCCGTTGGGATGGCCACGAACATACCCCCCCACAACCTGGGCGAAGTGGTGGACGGCTGTTTGCATCTGATTGACAACCCGGGCGCCAGCGGGGCGGATTTGCTGGAGATTATCAAGGGGCCCGATTTCCCCACGGGCGGGATGATTATGGGCCGCAAAGGTTTTGTGGATGCGTTTGCCAGCGGGCGGGGGAGTGTGGTTATCCGTAGCAAAACCCACATTGAAGACCCCGAAAGCACCAAGCCGGTGATTGTGGTGGATGAGATACCCTATCAGGTAAACAAAAAGAAGCTGATTGAAGACATTGCCGACTTGGTAAAGGAAAAGGTTGTTGAGGATATTTCCGAACTGCGGGACGAAAGCAACCGTCAAGGTGTGCGCGTGGTGATTGAGCTGAAGCGCGGCGCCAACCCCGACGTGATTTTGAACCAGCTGTACAAACACACCCAGCTGCAAACCAGCTTTGGTTACAACATGGTGGTGTTAGATAAAGGCCTGCCCCGCTTGTACGGCGTGCCGGAAATTTTGAAGTGCTTTATTGCCCACCGTGAAGAGGTGGTAAGCCGCCGCACGCGGTTCCGTTTGGCCAAAGCGCGTGATAGGGCCCACATTTTGATTGGGTTGGGTGTGGCGGTGGCCAACATTGACGAGGTGATTAAAATCATCCGCGCCGCAGCCGACCCCGCCATTGCAAAGGAACAGCTGATGGCCCGCAAGTGGGCGGCCGAGGCCGTGCGGCCTTTGCTGGAGCTGTTGGGGGATGCCGACCATGTGAGCAGCTATCAGCTCTCGCTGATACAAGCCCAAGCCATTTTGGATTTGCGCCTGCACCGTTTGACCGGTTTGGAGCGCGACAAAATTTTGGACGAAGCCCGCGAGATTGCCGGTGTGATTAAGGGGTTGTTGGACATTCTTTCCAACCGCGACGTGATGTTAAAAGTGGTGAAAGACGAGCTGATTGAGGTGAAAACCCAGTTTGCCACACCGCGCATGACCAGCATTGAAATGGCGGCGGGGGATATGAATCTGGAAGACCTGATTCAGCCCGAAGACGTGGTGGTGACTATTAGCAGCGACGGGTACGTGAAGCGTGTGCCGCTGGCGGCCTTCCGCGCCCAGCGCCGTGGTGGCAAGGGCAAGGCTGCGGCCAACCTGCGCGAAAACGAAAGCATGGCCAACCTGTTTGTGGCCAACACGCACGATCCTGTGCTGTTTTTCACCAACTTGGGCAACGTGTTCAAACTTAAAATTTACGAAGTGCCCCAAGCCACCGCCACCAGCCGTGGAAAGGCGTTTGTGAACTTACTCTCGCTGGCCAAAGACGAAATGGTGGCGGCGGTGGTGCCGTTGCCGCGCGATGAATCGTTATGGCAAGGGCAGTTCTTGCTGTTTGCTACGCACGGTGGAGTGATACGTAAAACGCCCTTAACCGCTTATGCCAACGTGCGCAGCAGCGGGATTTACGGCATGGGCTTGAACGAAGGCGACCGCCTGATGGCCGTGCACTTGCTGAACAAGCTGCCCGCCAGCGTGCTGATGAGCAGCCAGGAAGGCCAGGCCGTGCGGTTTGATGCCAGCGAGGAGGAACTGCGCCCCATTGCCAGCCGCACCAGCACCGGTGTGCGCGGGATGAACCTGAAAGGCAAAGACGCCGTGATGGCCATGCACATTTTGGCCGACGAAAGCCACGTGCTGACCGTGACCCAAAACGGCTACGGCAAATTGACGCCCGCCACCGATTACCCTGAAAAAGGGCGGGGTACGATGGGGGTTATTTCCATCCAAACCACCAGCCGCAACGGACACGTGGTGTGCGCCATGCCTGTGATGCCCGACGATCAGATTATGATTGCCACCGAAGGCGGGCAACTGATCCGCATGAACGTGGCGGACATCAGCGAAATGGGCCGCAACACCCAAGGCGTACGGTTGTTTAGCACCGATGGCGACAAGGTGAAGTTGGTAACGCGCCTTTCTGCCGCCATGCTGGGCCGCGAGGATGAGACTGAAACGACCGAACCTGCGGCGGAGTTGCCGATGGAGGAGGGGGTTTAACTCTGATTGAGATGGGGGAGGCGGATGCCTCCCTTTTTTGCACGATTGATGCACATACCCTCTTGCTGAACGGCTTGGATTATGGAAACATAAATCATGAACACATACCGCCCGAGTAAAGAAACTGCCGCAAGCCTGCTGGGTATAGTGCACGGTGCCTTGGCGCGGGAGGCGCATGGAGTGGATGTGCTGGCGTGGCCCAGTACGCCGTTAGGGCCTTTGTGGGGCGAGATGGCGGATGGGAGGTTGCGGTGTGTGAAATGGGGCGTTCCCGATGGCTATGTGGTGCGGCCGTTGGAAGGGGCGGCGGAGTGTTTGCAAATGGCTTTGCAGGGGTATTTTGAAGGCAATACGTTGCAGTTGGAGTGGGAATGTTTTGCGCCCAAGGGCACGGATTTTCAGCGGAAGGTATGGCAAGCATTGTGCGAGATAACTTGGGGCAAAACCGTAAGTTACGGCGAACTGGCCGAGCGCGTGGGCAGCCATGCGCGGGCCGTGGGTGGGGCGGTGGGCAGCAACCCTGTGCCGATACTGATACCGTGCCATCGTGTGATGGGGAAGGATGGGAGTTTGACGGGGTTTTCAGCCCCCGGAGGGTTGGTAACCAAAACGTGGTTGTTGAAGCATGAGGGGATAATGTCATGATACGCGCGTGGCTGATGGTAATGGCAGTAGTGTTGGCGGGGTGCAGTTATGTGCAGCAGTTTAAACCACGGGATACCAGCGCCCAAGGGCCCCAGCTGGTGGTGGAATTTGAAGGCGGTGGAGTTGCAGTGTACGAACTGAACATGAGCCGACCCGAAATGGTGTACCCGTTTATACGCAAGGTGGATGAGGGGTTTTACGACGGTTTGTACGTGCACCGTGTGGTGCCGGGGTTGTTTGTCCAAACGGGTGAGGGTAGCTGGCTACGGCGGGCACCATGGGCCATTACCGCGCCCCAAAAAGAAGGCCGTGCCGCCCACCTGGGCGAGATTGGGTTGGTGGAAAACCCCAATGGCACCTATGGCCCGTACCTGAATATGATGTTCGGAGGCACGGATGTGGAAACCAGCCTTGTGCCGCAAACGTTGGTGCTGGGGTGGCTGGTGGATGGGGCTAGTGCCGTGAAGAGTTTGAAAAAAGGCGATAAGATTTTCAGGATTTACGGGCGCGGGTTTGGTGCGGCGCGGGAGCCTGCGCGGAGAGATGGGCAATGATTTCATACCTTGCAGGAACCGTGGCCGAGGTGGCGGCCGACCATGCGGTGGTGGATGTGAACGGCGTGGGATATGAAGTGTTGTGCCCCGGCCGTACGTTGGGCGGGCTGGCGGTGGGGAAGGCGGCCAAGCTGTTCACCGTGCTGGTGGTGCGGGAGGATGCCCACGTGCTGTTTGGGTTTACCGATCGGGTGGAGCGGCAGATGTTCCAATTGCTGACGGGCAGCGTGAGCGGGGTGGGGCCGCGGATTGGGTTGAGTTTGCTGAGTAGCTTCAACGTGAGCGAGATTACGGGGGCTATTTTTGCCAACCAGCCCGCCCAGTTGGCGCGGGCCAGCGGAGTGGGGAAGAAGCTGGCGGAGAAGATTATTGTGGAATTGAAAGACCGTTTGCAAAAACTTCCCGCGCTGACGGCGGATGCCGCGCCCATGCAGGCTCTTTCCACTGTGGGGCACGACGTGGCCAGCGCGTTGGTGAACCTCGGTTACCAACCCAAAGCGGCAGAAACGGCGGCGGCGGCGGCGGTGAAGGAAAGTGGCGAGAGCGGATTTGAAACGGTGTTCCGTAATGCCTTGCGACGCGTTGTAAGTTGATGGTTGTTGGTTGTAACTGTTGCGAACACCGCGGGGTATGAAACAGCGGTGCCAGTGGTACAACCTACAACTCACAACTGACAACCTTTTTACTCCCCAATCCCTGCATCATCTGTTATAAGCGTGCCATGAGCGACACCCCCACCCTTGTGCAGTATTTGGGCCATTCGGCCTTTAAGATTAGCTACGGCAGCACCGTGATGCTGGTGGACCCGTTTTTAACGGGTAACCCCAAGGCACCGTGTGGCTGGGAAGAGGCCGCCAAGGGGTGCACGCATGTGTTGCTTTCTCATGGGCATGACGACCATGTGGGCGATACGCTGGCCATTGCCAAAGCCACGGGCTGCACGGTGGTGGGGATGGTGGAGTTGATGGCGTATTTGGCCAAGCAACAAGCAGGCTTGAAGACCGAGCAGATGAATTTGGGCGGGAGTTTGGCCTTGAGCGACGACGTGACCGTGAGTTTGGTGCAGGCCTATCACAGCACGGGGGCGGGGAAAGATGGGGTATACACAGGGGTTGCGGCGGGGATTATCATCAAAACCCCCACGGCGACCATTTACCATGCGGGGGATACGGCGGCGTTTAGCGACATGGGATTGATTAACGACCTGTTTGCGCCCGATGTGGGCCTGTTGCCCATTGGCGGGCGCTTCACCATGGATGCCCTTGCGGCGGCGGCGTGCTGCGAGCACTTTTTTGACTTTGACGTGATTGTGCCTATGCACTACGCCACGTTTGGCGTGTTGGCGCCGGATGCGCGGGAGTTTGAAACGCTGTGTGCGGCCGCCAAGATTGAGGGCGAGGTGGTGGCGATGGTGCCGGGGGAAGAGATTGAAGTATAGGGGTTGACAAAGTTTCCAAAAGTATACATATAAGTGATATGAAACTTAACGCTACAGCAATTATTCAGCGTATCCAAGCAACAGAACACGCACATTTGCGTAGTTTGGCTACAACATTCTTAACAATTTCCGAACAGAACGATTTAGGTTCTGACGAACTTGAATTTATGATTGGATTTCTTTCGTCTTTGGGGGGGGAGATAAAAGTCAAGATTCATAGAGATGAAACGTACTATAAAGATATGTTGGAAGGGGAATTTGTTTTTAAAGAAGTAAACCCAGATAATGTGAAAAGAATTTTGGCTACAATCGCGATACGTCTAAATGCAGCCATTACCGAGGACGAAATCGAAAGTAATTGGGGAAACCCCTTGAGGGCCCATCCGCAATTAGATACAGATCGTTAGTTTTTAGAAACGCGATCTTTTATTTACTTAAATATTCTGTTACAACATTCCCATGGATGATGTGCTAACCCCGTTGCCCGTGGTGGAAGAGCAGCAGCTGGACGTCGCCTTGCGTCCGCAAAGTTTGGCCGAGTTTGTGGGCCAGCCCGACCTGTGTGCCAACCTGTTGGTTTATATTGAAAGTGCCAAAACCCGGGGAGGGGCGTTGGACCATGTGTTGTTAAGCGGCCCTCCTGGTTTGGGGAAAACCAGTTTAGCCCATATTTTGGCGAAGGAGTTGGGGGTGGGCTTTAGGGCCACCAGCGGCCCCGTGATTGCCAAGGGCGGGGATTTGGCCGCTATTTTGACCAGTTTGCAGCCGCATGACGTGCTGTTTATTGATGAGATTCACCGCTTGAGCAGCGCGGTGGAAGAAGTGTTGTACCCTGCCATGGAAGACTTCAAGCTGGATATTATTATTGGCGAAGGCCCTGCGGCGCGGACGGTGCGGGTGGATGTTCCGCCGTTTACGTTGGTGGGCGCCACCACGCGGGCAGGGATGATAAGTAACCCGTTGCGGGACAGGTTTGGGGTGCAAGAGCGGTTGGAATTTTACAGCAGTGCAGATTTGCAGCGGGTGGTGGGGCGTTCCGCCAACCTGTTGGGGATGCCCTTGGACCCTGCCGCCGCGGCCGAGATTGCCGCCCGCAGCCGTGGCACTCCGCGGATTGTGAATCGTTTGTTGCGCCGCGTGCGGGACTTTGCCGTGGTGGCCAAATTGGAGCGGATTGGGGTGGAGATTGCCCGCGAGGCTTTGGCACGGCTGGGTGTGGATGGGCGCGGGTTGGACCGCAACGACCACCGTTATTTGGAGGCCATGCTGACCAAGTTTAAGGGCGGGCCGGTGGGACTTTCCACCATTGCCGCCAGCATTGGCGAAAGCGAGGATACGTTGGAAGACGTGGTGGAACCATACTTGCTGCAACTGGGGTATATTCAGCGCACGCCACGGGGGAGGGTGGTTACGGAGTTGGGGGCGGGGGCTGCATCCGCCAAAGCTTAAACTTGCCTCAATCTTACGGGGTTTGCGGGTTTATCACAGGCGCCTAAATGGGAGGCGGTGGTTGGGGGTTTTGGGTTGCGTGGGGGCGGTGTTGTGGGTAGGTTGAAGCATCAACCAACAGGGGATTTTTTGACCATGGAAAGCAATGTGGCCGCGCATTTGGATATGAGTTTGTGGGCGTTGTTCTGGCAGGCAAGCTGGATTGTGAAGATTATCATGCTGGGGTTGCTTGCGGCCAGCGTGGCGGTGTGGACCATTTGGTTCAGCAAAGGGCGTTATTTGGCAGGCCTGCACAAGGCCGCCGACCAGTTTGAAGACGTGCTGTGGAGCGGCAGCCACACGTTGGAAAGCTTCATCCGCCAGGTAAACCCCCAGCGCGGCACGCACCCCTTGGCCAGCTTGTTTGCCGTGGGGTATGAGGAGTGGACCAATGCCAGCGAGGCGGAGCGGTTGGACGGCAGTGCCATCCAGCGCATCAAGCGCCTGATGGATGCCACCGCCCGCCGCGAGTTGGAAGTGTTGGAGCATGGGCTGCCCGTGCTGGCCACGACGGGGAGCGTATCGCCGTTTATCGGGCTGTTGGGCACGGTGTGGGGGATTATGACCAGCTTTCAGAGCATCGGGGCCAGCAAAAACACAAGTTTGGCTGTTGTGGCGCCGGGGATTGCGGAAGCCTTGTTTGCCACGGCCATCGGGTTGTTTGCGGCTATCCCAGCCGTGATTGCTTACAACCGGATTGCGGGCAGCTTGGGCCGTTACGCGGGGCGCTTGGAGACGTTTATCGATGAGTTTGTGAGTGTGTTGGAACGGCAGGCGAAGGTGCCGAAAGGGAAGAAATAGGATGTTGGTATATTCGTAAGAAAGGGTTGGTGTAATGGGTATGAATTTAGGGCCAAGTAAGCACAAAGGCCACAGGGTTTACAGCCCCATGGCCGAGATTAACGTGACGCCCATGGTGGATGTGATGTTGGTGTTGCTGATTATTTTCATGGTGGCGGCGCCGATGCTGACGCAGGGGGTTCAAATTGCCTTGCCCCAGGCCAATGCCAAGCCCATTGAGCAAAACCAGCCCGTGGAAGTAAGCCTGAAAGCCAACGGAGAGATTTTTGTGGGCAGCGCTAAGGTTGCTAAGGAGGGGTTGGTGGATAGGCTGAAACTGATTCAGGAAAACCGCAAAGAAGCCAGCATTGTGCTGCGGGCCGACAAAGATATGCCCTACGGCAACGTGATGGAGATTATGGCTGCCCTGCAAGCCGCCGGTATGGTGGATGTGGGGATGGTGACAGAGCCTGTACAACAGTAAGGAAGGGAAGGGTGATACTATGCAGAATAAACACATTTTGGGTGGGGTGGTTGCTTTACCCTTGATGACAACGGCGCTTTATGGCCAGCCTGTGTATCGGGAACCAACGCCCCAGGAATTTGAAACACACCAACGCGGTATGGACGTGTGTGTTGATAAGATTCTGCAAGGCCAAGGCACTCCCATGAAAAACGTTCCAGAGTGTGATGCTTATGAAGCCCATAATATTTATGTTTATCCAGCCAACAAGCCTAACGAGCCGAGTAAAATTTGTTTGAACGTAGGGCATAAAGAACTTAGCTTTGGGCGTCAACGGTGTTTTTTCGTTTTAAATCAGAACTCTGCCAAAGGTTCAACTGAAAGCGGAAGATATACAGATTTCGAATTGAAACTATCGGGTTTGTTTGACGTAGGCGTTGTAGATGGTTCGCGATAATTCATGGCCCTTTTAAACCACTACCCTTCCGCGCCGCAGCCCCCCATGGGGGGAGCGGCCGTGGTGGCGGTGGTGGGGCATGTGATAATTTTGGTGTTGATGAGTTTGGCCATTACCAGCAGCATTCATATGGCAAAGCCCATGATGATGCAGGTGCGGATTGTGGGCGTACCCACCCCCAGCCAAGCCCCCAGCAAGCCTGTGGAGCCGGAGGAGGTTCGCACGCAGGATAGTGCGGCGCCCAAGGAGCCTCCGCCCGAGACGAAGAATATACCCCCCAGCGAGGCCAAAACTAAGTTTTTGCAGAAGGTTGAGGAGTTGGATAAAAAGGAAAAACCCAACCCCATGGACGCCAAAAAGCGCCCGCCCGTGTTGGACAAAAACCCCAACGAGAAAAAGATTGTGAAGAACGACCTGAAGGCCAAGGTGGTGAAAAACCCAGAGGATTATATGGCGGCGCTGGATTTTATCGACAAGTTAAAAACCGAGCAGATTACCCCCAGCCCCACCGCCGCCGCCAAGCCCAGCGACAAGCCGGCGGGCGAGGGGGCGCAGATTCAGCTGGATGCCAGCGAGATGGGGATGGTGGATGGTATCCGCAGCCACATTGAAGACAACTGGTTGCGGCCATCGGGTTTAGATACGAAAGATTTATCGGCGGTGGTGTTGGTGGAAGTGGATGCGGAAGGAACCGTGAAAAGCCGTAAGATTATAGAATCCAGCGGGAAGGATTTTTATGATCAATCGTTGTTGCGGGCGGTGCAGAAGGCTAGCCCTTTGCCCATCCCTCGTGATAAGTATGAGGTGTTCAAAACGTTGGAGTTGCATTTTGCGGGTTGACGGAGTGGGGTTGGTGGGTATACATGTTTCTCTCTAACAAGGAGATTTTGATGTGACTCAACCCAGAGGGCCTTGGTTTAACCCCATGGATGCGGTTGTGGCTGTGGATGGTGTGAGTGCCATTCCAATAAACGCTGAAAAAACACGAATCCTTAATTTTTATGACATGCGTCAGCATGAATATCCTCAAACGCGCCGCTTGTTGTCCATCAATCTTGAAAATGGGGCCCAAATTAAGCGGATTCATGCTGACGGAACAACATTTTTACGTGTGTATCTTCCACGTGATGCGGATGGGTATGGTTTTGAATTTGAACATGCTCAGACTGGATGGGGTTCGAACGATTTACGGTTTATCAAACCCGATGACACGCGGATTGTGTTAACGGCGTGGGAGCGTCATGGTAAATTGGAGCAATTGGTGGGGCTTCCACAGATAGTTCAAACCTATGTGGCCCGATTTGTTCATGCTGCAGATGTTCGTAACAAGCCCGAAATTGAAAGGAAAATTGCTGAAACGCCTCTTTTTGCTGCTTTGGAGCCTTCAAAGTAACATTGCTTTTTGAGTTAGGTCTCGGCATAGTGCCTCCTACAAATAAGGAGGCATTTTTTATGGCGACATGGATGAAATCGTGGATTGTGGCGTGTGCCCAGCAACCCGTATGGCGCGTAGCCTTTGTGTGGCTGGTGGCCTTGGTGGCCGTGCCCGTGCAGGCCAGCGTGCGGATTGATTTGAACAACGCCAGCAGCGAGCCCATGCCCATTGCCGTGGTGGATTTTTATGGCGCCACGCCCGAGGAAGCCCAAGTGGCTGCCGATTTGGCCGGAGTGATTAATGCCAACTACAGCCATGCCACGCCGTTTAAGGTGCTTAAAAAGGCCGCCTTTTTGCAAACGCCCCAGCAAATTGCCACCAGCGGCCCCGCCTTTGCCGATTGGCGCGGCATTGGCGCCGACGCCCTGCTGACCGGCACCGTGCAAAACGTGGGCGGGCAAATTAAGGTAGAATACCGCCTGTACGACCCCACCACCGAGCAACAGCTTTTGGGCAAGCGCTACACCGTGGACAGCAAATTTTGGCGTCACGTGGCCCACCGCATTAGCGACGATGTTTACACCACGTTGACGGGCGAAAGCGGCTATTTTGCTACCCGCATTGTGCACATTGGCGAAACCAAAGAGCCCGGCAAACCCGCCCGCAAACGCCTGTGCGTGATGGACCAAGACAGCGCCAACTACCAGTGCCTGACCAACGGCGAGCATTTGGTATTGACGCCCCGCTTTAACCCCAACTTGCAAAAAATTATTTATATGAGTTACGCCAGCGGCAAGCCCCGGTTGTACTTTTTGGATATGCCCACGGGCCAGCAGACGATTATCGGCGATTATGAAGGCTTGAACAGCACGCCCCGCTTTGACCCCACCGGCAGCACCGTGGCCATGACCATGACCGCCGGCCACGAAGGCAACCCCGAAATTTACACCATGGGCATGGGCAGCCGCAGTTTAAGCCGCCTGACCTACCACCGTGGGATTGACACCAGCCCCAGTTATTCGCCAGATGGCAAGCGGATTGCTTTTAACAGCGACCGTGGTGGCACCCCTGCCGTTTACACGATGAATGCCGATGGCAGCGACGTGAAGCGCGTAACCTACGGTGCCGGACGCTACTACAGCCCCGCGTGGAGCCCCCGTGGCGACTTGATTGCGTTTGTGAAGGAAATCCGCGGAACCTTCCACATCGGCGTGATTGACCCTGAAGGTGGCGAAGAGCGCCTTTTGACCGACAGTTATTTGGACGACAACCCCACCTGGAGCCCCAACGGCCGCCTGTTGGTATTTGGACGCCAAAAAACCCGCAGCGACATTACCCGCATTATGACGATTGACCTGACGGGTTACAACCTGCGCGAGCTTCCCACCCCTACCAACGCTAGCGACCCTGCGTGGAGTCCGTTGATCCGGTAGTTTGAGGGAACTTATCGTTGTTGAGCGTTGCTGGTTTTTTGCCAGAGGAGTGCGCTGTTGATGACATCCGAGTGAGATGGCGGGTGAGCAAAGCTATGTAAGGCATACCCTAAATGTGTAAGTTTGGGGGCTTCGGGGTATAACAGGGGACGCATGGTTCCGCCGAGAGAGCTTGTGGAGCGAGCGAGGATGAAGCGAGGGGTATCGAGTGCTGTTTGTTGGCGGCTGATGGTGGTGATAAGATTTTCTTTGTGGTGCGTTGTTCGGCCCACCATAGCGCCGAGAACCACGATGTCGTAGGCATCGTAGCCTTCAAAGCGTTCGGCTTGTTGGGTGATGTACTCCAAGGGTTTTTGGCCGGCTTTGGGTTTGGTTTCCAGTTCGGATATCCAGCTTTGGGCCAAATGGTTGGCGTTGGGGTTATTATCCATACAGGTTACGTGGTAGCCTGATTCGGCATAGAGCAAGGCGGATAAGGGAAGGGGGCCGCTGCCCACAAACAGGAGTTTAAGGTCGTTCCGTGGTTTTGAAGGGGATGTTATCCCGTTCAGAAGTTCGGTTTCCATACCGATTTGTTGGGTGTAATTTTTGTAATACGGGAACTTGGTAAGATCGGAGGGTGTTTGGGCAAGGTGCTTGGCCCAATGGGTTTCCAGAGCACTTTCGCCTTGGGCGCACAGGGTGTGGATGCGGGACAGGAGGCCTGTTTGGTGGAGGGAGGCTAGCAAGGTTTCGGCTTTAGTGCGGCCGATGTTGAGTTGGGCGAGCGTGACTAACTGGCTAAAAAGAGAGTTTACCTCTGGCCTGGGGGATAGGTTGCTAAGAGAGTTTAGCTGCACCATGGCGGTGATGGCTTGGTGGAGAATGGGGTCGGTATGGTAT
>JBAQUT010000024.1:0-1557 GCA_049297695.1 Alphaproteobacteria bacterium
ACCCCACACTCTCCACCCCCAACTCCTTCATGTCCCCCAAAATGGCCAACCGCCGCCCCGTGCAGGGCCGCGCCCGTAACGCTTCCAACGCCGCCGCCATGCTAGCAGGGTTGGCATTGTAACTGTCGTCAATCAACGTGATGCCACCTAAAACCTCCACCGTCCCCCGACCCACCGCCACCGGCGCCGCCGCCAAACGGGCCAAAACCTCAGGGGTTTCCATCCCCAGCACCCGCACCGCCGCCAAGGCCGCATTGGCGCAGGCCACCCGCGCAGGGGTCGGCTCCACCATGGCCACCGGCAACGGCGCAGCCGGATTAAACCGCACAATGTTGATGTCCGTCCGAACCCCTTCCAAACTTAACCCCTCCGGCACCACCAATGTGCCCGCCGCCGCCAAACCTTCGGCAATGCTCAACTTTTCAACCCGAATCCCCTCCACACTCCCCACCCCTTCCACATGAACGGGGAACACATTGGTCACCACCGCCACCTGCGGCCGCACCATGCGGGCCAACGGCGCAATCTCACCCGTATGATTCATCCCAATCTCCGCCACATACGCCTTGGCATCCCGCGACAAGCGGCAAAGCGTTAGCGGAACCCCCACATGGTTGTTAAAACTCCCCACGGGCGCATGGGCCTGCAACATCCCAGCCATCAGCTCTTTCGTGGTGGTTTTGCCCGCACTGCCCGTAATGGCCACCACCGGCCCCGTGAACCGCCCCCGCGCCGCCTTTGCCAACTTACAAAACGCCTCATACGTATCCGGCACCACCACATTCGGCACAGGCAACCCTTCAATCACGCGGTCACTCACCACAACCCCAGCACCCCGCCGCAAGGCGTCTGGCACAAAATCATTGCCGTGTTGGGTTTCCCCCTTCAACGCCACAAACAAACCACCCGCCGCCACCTCGCGGCTATCCGTATGAACCGACCCCACCGGCATATTCTTCCAGTCCATGCCAACGCCAACCGCATCCACAATCTCCCCCAACGTCCACAAGCTCATAATTTAATTTCCTTTTCTGTAGCAAAGCAATTCAGATAAAACACCATCTTCATAAACATCTTGCAGAAATTCAAAGCCTGCTGCTTTCGAAGCTTTAAGTGCTCCTATATTACCAATCTCATGCACGATATAACATTTGGATATATCATGAAACAAAGGGAAAACTATATCTTCGACATATTGCTTCAAAAATATACGACCCAAACCCCGCCCCAAGTAAGAAGGGTCACCAATAAATAAATCAACAGACGCACCATCGCTCACGCCAATTTGATTTGAAAAATCAGGGTAATCCGATAACTTATAGCATTGTATCTTACCAATACTTTTTCCTTGATGCTGTACAATATGGGTATGTGTTGGTGTTTGGTTGAGCGCGCGACAACTATATTTTTGAGTTACTTCTTCTAAACTAATTGGTTTTTTCTGATAAAACTCACGCATATGGGATTGGTTCAACCAACCATGTAACATCTCCATATCTCCAAGTTCAAATTTCCGAAACGTTATACCTTCCCTCATCCCAACACCTCCCTCACAAC
>JBAQUT010000025.1:0-31790 GCA_049297695.1 Alphaproteobacteria bacterium
GTCCTTCATGGCCACGCCTTCTTTCAGCATACCGCCAGCTTCGGAGAGGTCTTTGGCTTCTTTCAGGCCCAAACCGGTGATTTCGCGCACCAGTTTGATTACGTCGATTTTCTTGTCGCCAGCAGAAACGAGTTTCACGTCGGCGGTTTCTTTTACTTCAGCAGCGGCAACAGGGCCGGCAGCGGCAGCAACAGGAGCAGCGGCGCTTACGCCCCACTTTTCTTCCAGCATTTTGGAAAGCTCGGCAGCTTCCATTACGGTGAGCGCCGAGAGTTGGTCTACGATGGTTTGCAGGTTAGACATGGTTATATCCTTTCAGGGTTAGGCAGTAGGTTGTTCAGTGGCAGGCGCGGCTTCGGCGGCAGGGGCCTCGGCGGCTGCGGGTGCAGCGCTTTCGGTTGCAGCAGGGGCCTCGGCGGCGGGGGCGGCAGCGCCACCTTTGTCCGCATGGGCCTTCAGCACGCGGGCGATTTGAGCGGCAGGGGCTTGCAACAAGCCAACCAGTTTGCCACGCAGTTCGTCCAGGCTGGGCAGTACGGCCAGCGCTTGCACGGCGGCCTTGTCCATCAGTTTGCCGTCCATCACGCCGCCAACAATAACGAGAGCTTCGTTATCTTTGGCAAACGTGTGCGTAATTTTGGCAGCAGCCACCACATCTTGGCTAAACGCCAACAGGGTGGGGCCCACCAGCAAATCGTTAGCTACTTCAAAGGGGGTACCCTTCAAAGCCAGTTTGGCCAAACGGTTTTTGCTCACTTGGGCTTTGCCGCCCTTTTCACCGAGCGAACGGCGGAGGGCTTGCAGCTGCTTCACCGTAAGGCCACGGTAATGGGCCACAATCATGGTGCCCTTACCAGCCTTGGCGGCTTCCGCATTCAGATCGGCAACAAAGGATGCTTTTTGAGTTCTATCCATTGTATGTCCTTTTGTTATAGTTAGGGTGTTATCGCCCTAACCGTTAGCTCCATGCGCCACACCATGCGGCCCATGTCACCATGCTAAAATTGTGAAAAAGCCAAAACTTACAAAGCTATAAAGCCCGTCAGCGGCAAATCCAAACCTCGGCTGGCGGGGTGCTCCCCCTTAAGCGCGGCCCCATGGCCGGCACCAACTGTCTTCAGCAGGTTGTGCTTCAAATGCCCGATAATGCACAGAAGGTCAAGTAAAATCATAAGCCCCCGCTGAATACGACGGGAGAGGGAGGGGATGCAAAGGGGAGGGAGGTTTCCTCCCTCCCTTTTTGCCAACACATGTGGGGCGAAGGGCGTTCTGGCTGGCGTTAGCCAGCACGTCATGAGGTAGCGTGTCGGTGCTACAGGCACCCCAACGGGGCGAATCGAGCGACTTCAATGAATCAACGCCGTAGGCGTCATTGCGAGCGAAGCGCGGCAATCTCCCAAGCGTTGAGTTGGAAGATTGCCGCGTCGGACGCGCTCCGCGCTATTCCTCCTCGCAATGACACTCCGCGTTGTAGGGGGGCAAGCCCTTTCGTATCTATGTAATGTGTCTTAATGTAGTACATTGGTAACGCTGAAAATCAGAGCCTAGGTTTTGGAAAAATATTCAGAAATTCAAACGCGTATTTTTATATCTACCTATAAAGCACAATATAGCTAAATAACTTTATTTTAAGGCATGTATGGGGGTTGAGGGGGCATCAGCCCCCTCACGCCAACGGCGTCATTCCAGGGAGCACGGCCCCTCACACATCCAGAAACTCGCAGGCCAACCCGCCGCGCGCAACCTGGAATCCAGTACTGCTCGTGCCGTAAGCCCTGGATTCCAGCCTGCGCTGGAATGACGCTTCGCGTTATGAGGGGGTAAACCCCCTTAACCCCCAACTTGTCGCAAACTAAAGTTATTTAGCTATATATTGTGTGTGGTACACCAAAAAGACACAGGGAGTAGATGTAAGAAGGTTGTAAGAGATGCCTAAAACGGGGGCATAATGAAACGTAGTATCAATATGTTCACCGATATTGCATGTAGTTAGGTGGGCTTGCGGGGGTGTGATTCATGAAACAGAATGCATTTACTGGCGTAGATACGTATGGAAGCGCTAAGGTAAATGTGACTTGAGGATACCACACCACTGGACCCCATGTTTACCCCTTATCAGGTTCGAATCCTGACGCCAGTCCCATTTGTTGAACTGACCCTTGAATAATAGCCATGATTAACGAAGAGAGGTAGCCCTCTGTGGATAAAAAGGGATAAGGGGGTGTGTCTTGAGTGTTTAAAATAAGGGCAAAACAAAAAACCCGCCGAAGCGGGTTGTTTGTAGGTGAGGATTAAACCCCAGCCGTCTTCAAATCCACCTTAATCCCGGGCCCCATGGTGGAGCTGAGAGTAATGCGTTGGAAGTACGTGACTTTGGCGCCGGTCGGTTTGGCGTCTTTCACGGCTTTTACCAGGGCCATAATGTTTTCGGCAATCTGCGTGTCGGTAAAGCTCTTTTTGCCAACACCTACGTGCACAATACCAGCCTTTTCCAAGCGGAATTCCACCTGACCGGCCTTGGCAGCCTTCACGGCGGCGGCAGGCGCTGGGGTTACGGTACCCAGCTTGGGGTTGGGCATCAGGCCTTTGGGGCCCAACACGCGGGCTACTTTACCCAACAGGGGCATGCAGTCTGGCGTGGCAATCAGGCGGTCAAAGTTTATCGTCCCACCGTCAATGGCGGCAATCAGGTCTTCAGCGCCCACCACGTCGGCACCGGCCTTTTTGGCGTCTTCGGCGGCGGCCCCACGGGCTACCACGGCCACACGCACGGTTTTACCCGTACCATGGGGCATGGCCACCACGCCACGCAGGTTTTGGTCGTTAAACTTGGGGTCCAAGTTCATGTTCAGGGCCAAATCCACGGTTTCGTCAAACTTGGCAGTGGGGAAGCTTTTCAGCAACTTCACGGCCTCAATCAAGCTGTACAGCTTCATACGGTCGTAGCTGGGCTTGGCTTGTTTCGATAAACGGTTGGCGTCGGGCTTGCTGGAAGCTTTTTTGGCCTTGGGAGTTTTGGATTGTGCGTTCATGTTCTTTCTCCCTTATTTCACAACCTTGATGCCCATGCTGCGGGCCGATCCTTCGATCAGCTTCACGGCCTGTGCAAGGTCATTGGCATTCAGGTCTTTCATCTTGGCCTTGGCAATTTCTTCCGCTTGGGCGTAGGTAATGCTGCCGATGATATCCTGGGGTTTACCGCTACCACCTTGCTTTTTGGCAGCTTTCAAAATGAACCACGTCGCAGGTGGCGTTTTCATTTCAAAGGTGAATGTACGGTCTTTGTAGGCCGTAATCACTACGGGCACGGGTGTGCCGGGCTCAAAAGCCTTTTGCGTGGCCGCGTTGAAGGCCTTGCAGAATTCCATGATGTTGAGACCTTTTTGACCCAGTGCTGGGCCGACAGGCGGGGCGGGATTGGCTTGTCCTGCAGGTACTTGCAGTTTGACATAGCCGACGATTTCTTTGGCCATAGTGGCGTCTTTCTGTTCGTTGGGTTGTACAACTCCCACAGGGGCTACCATGCCGATGTGGTAAGGGGCTTCTAACAGGTGACAACGGTGCGGTCAACAGGTAAGGTGCGGGATAAGAAGAAAGAATTGCCATGTCTGCCGCCCTTCATATGCTTGCCGAAACATGGCGTTACCGCAAAGAGCTGGTGCTGCCCACGGTGCTGCTGCCCTTGGCCATGGCGGGCTATGCCCTCAGCCAGCCCCCCCGCTTTACTGCCACGGCCATGTTGCAGGTGGATACCGCCCATGCCAAAAGCCCTTTGCTGCAAGAAATTGATAAACCCGGCCACGGCGAAACCCTGAACCGCATTTTACACGGCCAAGAGCTTCTGCGCGATACCGCCCACGATGCCGGCATGCAGCTAAACCCTGCCCACGTGCGCCTGCGGGTGCTCAACGACAAAATGCTGGAAATAGCCTACACCAGCCCGCAAGAACTGGGCTTGGAAGCCTTGGTGGATGCCTTGGCCACCAATTTTATTTACGAGGTTTTGGCGCCCGAACGCCTGCGGGTAGAGCAACGCTTGGCCAATGCGGGGCAACAGCTTTCTAGCATCAAAGCCCGCCTGAACAGCCCTGAAGGTGCGGCCGAAGCCCCCCGCTTGCGGCTGGAAGAAGAAGCGTTGACCAGCCAATATGGCGAGTTGATGGGCGATTTATCCGCCATCAACGCCGCGTTTGATAAAGGCGCCCCCGGCGGCCTGGTGTGGTTTGCCCAACCTGCCGAAATGCAGGCGGCGTCCACGCCTTCCGCCAAGGCCGTGCGGGCATTGGGGTGCGGTGCCATGTTGGGGTTTGTGCTGGGCTTGGGGTGGGTTCTGGTGCGGCGGTTGCGGCCACGGGGAATCCCCACTCAGGACGTTTTAATGAACCTCACCCAGCTCCCCGTAGCTGGTACGGTGCCAGATTTAGGCCCCGTGCAAGTGGCGGGCGGCAAGGTGCAGGTGGCGTTGGGCCATACGGTGCTGAACCCTGTGGATTTTACCGAAACCACCCGCTTGCACCGCACGCTTACCCGCAATTTGCACGGCAGCTTGGTGTTTACCAGCCCTACAGGGGGAGAAGGCACCAGCTTGTTGGCGCTTCTGATGGCCTTAAAAAGCACCGCCAGCGGCAAACGCACCTTGCTGGTGGATTTGAACCTGAAAAACGGTTGGCTGACCGAAGCTTTGGGCCACAAAGCCGTGGCGTGGGGGCTGGAAGCCACCAAAGCCAAAACCCGTGGCGCCGCCCGTGGGGCAAGCTTGGCTGAATGCATTGTGCCCAGCAAGCTGGCGGATGGGTTGGATGTGTTGCCCTTGCCATCCGACAAACCCACGCTGGAGCGATTGGCCACGGCGGAAGGGGCCGCAGGCTTGCTGGATGGTTTGAGCAGCCAGTACGAGCACATTATGGTGGATACCACCCCCTTGGCTGCCCACAATCGCCACAATGCCGACCCTGTGATGCTGGCCGCCGCCGCCACCCGCACCGTGCTGGTGGTGCGCATGCGGAACACCCCTGCCGACATGGTGAAAACCGCCGCCGACCAGTTGGTTTCCAGCGGGGCCCACATGGCGGGCGTAGTGGCCAACAACGTGGATAACCCCAGCCCCCGCGTGCTGCTAATGCACCTGGCCCGTACGCTGGGCAAAGTGGCCCCCGGCTTGGCCGGCTGGCTGCGCGCCAAAGTGATTGCCAGCGGGGTGGAGTAATACGAATAAACGAAGGAGCTGATTTAATTTAAAGACTAAATATTCTGGCTTATTAAGCTTGGATCATCTTTAACCATAGCCAATACAGTTTCTATAGCTCTATCGTTGATTGATACCATTTTTTGATAAGCAAGATAATCTTTTCTGCGCCGCAGTTCATCTTCCTCGGTATAAAGCGTAAGATGAGGCGCACCTGTTAATTCTTGCAGGAACTTATTTTTTTGGTCTGCTGTCATTTGCTTGAAGTTATCATAGAAAGCATTCATTCTCTCGATTTCAAGTGGACTCAAGGCATATTTAGACGTGGTTGCACCTAAAGAGGTTGATTTACCATGATTTCTTGGAAAAAGTTTTTGAAAGAACATGAAGCAATTTATTTTAAATGTTGCAAGAAGTCAAACTGCTTTATGGCCCCCGGCCTAGCAGGGTGGCTGCGCGCCAAAGTGATTGCCAGTGGGGTGGAGTAAAAGTTATCTCTCAGGTGTACGTGTTTTTTTATACATCGTTTGGGTGAGAGGGCTGTGAACAGGAAGTTCTGTCGGGCTCAAAAACGTTTTACTTTGTTGCGGCATAGGCGAAGCCGCGCCATCAAATACAAACCATGGCCCACCTTCAAGATGAAGGTTTTCAGCAATACCTTGGGCATGTTGGTATTGGAGATATTTGGGTGTTGGACGGGATGGAGTGTTGGGTTTCACAAGAAAATTAAAAAATGTAATACTGACCCCTGCCCATGCGGCAAGCCGTTTTTGTGAACCTCTTCCCATAGTTTTGTTAAGATTTGCGAGAGCATGGGACGTATGTTTATAATGCACATGAGCATTTTGGTAAAAAATATAAACTTCTCGTTCTTCTGACGTAAGGTCACGGGAAAGCTCGTGCGTATCCACACCTAACTGGTTCGCTATAAACGTTGCGTCGCGCAGTGTTAAATCTGTACGCGCAGTAAGATAATTACTCCAATAATCCACTGAAATATTTTGAGGTTTTCTGGAAGTAGCAAAGCCTAAGCGCCGTAAATGAAATGCTACCCGTGCTTCCAAACAATCTGGATCCATACCGTAAGGTAAAACAGGATACTTAGGGCCCATAATATAAAAATCCTTCACTTACTCGAGCAAAATATATACTGTAAGATTATGAATAAGTCAACCCGCCTTCTCGCTCAGCAACGAACTCTTCTCCTCGGCGGTTTGTTCGGTGTAGGTTTCAGCTTCGGGCAGGGGGCCAATGCTTTCTTTAATACTGGGCCACAGGGCGCTGAATTTGGCGTTGATGCCCGCCCATTTCAATTCGTCGTGGCTCAACTCGTCGTCGCTTTTAATGGCTTCAATGGGGCATTCCGGCTCGCACACGCCGCAATCAATGCATTCATCGGGGTTAATCACCAGCATGTTTTCGCCCTGGTAAAAGCAGTCCACGGGGCATACTTCCACGCAGTCGGAATACCGACAGTTGATGCATTTTCCGGTCACAACAAAGGGCATGACAATCTCCTCCATAGGTTTTGAATTCTACTAATCTGGCCGCTTTTTGAGTTTGGCTGGCCCTCCGCTCCGCACGTACGCAACATGTACGCTTGCGGTGCTCGGTCTGGCGCCAAACCTCAAAAATCGTCTCAGCCTAGCGAATTCCTATATTTCAAATACTGTATAATGCCATCGTGGGCGCTAAGCAACAGGGTTGGCGGCGGTTTGGGGCAAAAACATGGTGTGTGGGCCGTAACCCGCTAAACTACGCCAAAACAATGGACACACGCCTTCTCTTCACAGGTGCTTTGCTGCTGGTGGTGGTGGGCGGCGGCGTGGTGTGGTGGCAGGCCCAGCCTCAATCTGTAGCTAATGCTGCCCTTGCTCCTGCCGCAGGGCACGAAGCCGCAGCCGAAGGTGAGGGCGCGCCACCCCCCGCTGAAGCCAAAAAATCCCACAGCGGCAAGGTGCTCAGCGCCGAATCTACCATCCCCATGGTGACCATTGGAGGCAAAGAAGTGATCACCCGTAAAATGCTGTACCAGCAAGAGCTGGAGCACGCCACGCCCGAACCCTTGAAGCACGACGGTATGGCCGAAATGCTCCGCCGCCGCGTGAATGTGGGGGGCTACGCCCACAACCCAACCAAAGGGGAAGGCGATGCCAGGTTGCAGGTGATTGAGATGACCGATTTATCGTGCGTGCAATGCATGGAAACCAGCAAGGTGGTGGATGCCTCCATGGACGAGTTTCAAGGGAAAATACGGCTGGTAAATGTGCACACGCCCGTTAACCGGTTTAACGATGTGAACATGGCGGCGTTTTACGGCAAAGTAGCCCAGCGGGGAGGTGTGTTTTGGGAATACCGCAAAGCCTTGCAAACCTTGCAAAACCCTAACTCGGACAGTTACTTTGAAACCTTGGTGCAGGTGGGGATGGACCGTTTGCAAGCCCGCCGCTTGGTGCAAACCGAAAGCCGCCGCTTCTACCGCGAACTGGATGCCGATACCCAGCTCAGCCAAAGCCTGAACCTGGGCAATCCGCCCCATGTGTTTGTCAACGGTATCCATGTGGGTATCAACGCCATTCCGCTGGATAAATTGCACGATGTGGTGGTGTACGAGCTGAACCGCCCCCGCGAGATGGAAAGCACCGTGCCATGAGCAAAGAATTGATGGTGGCTCTGACAGATTTACGGGAAAAAACCGAAGCTCTGGCCGAGCAGCGGCGTGCGGCGCGGCTGCAATTTATGAAAGAAGGCGGTGCGTCAGGGGCCACGTTGGCAACGTTCCAAATGGCGGGGGATGTGGCCGCATGGGTGAGACATGTGAAAGACCTTATTGAGCACGATGTGGGGGTGTACCCGCCGTTGGTGGAGTTTGGGTTGCCAGAAGGCGAACTCCCTAAACCTGTGGTGAGTACGGAACCTGCCCCAACCCGTGGTTTTGTGGCCCAACACATGGCCCATATGGGGGTTATAAGCAGGCCGTTGTACCAAGGGCAAGGCAACGAGGCTTTGCCCCGAGGAGTGCGCCAGCTGATGGCGTTTATTACGGCCGAGGTGAACGAGGTTGGGGTAGAGGCGGCGGCCTTTAGCGGTGGGAGTGGGGCCTATTTGAACAAGTTGAAAAATGTGCTGGCGGCGTTTCAAAGCCAGCGCTACGGCGATGTGCACACCGTGCTGAAAAGCATTTTGCGGAACGACCCCCATAACCCCATGGTGTTGTTCCTTATGGCGCAGTTTTTGTACTTTATGGTAAGCAACGGCCACAAAGAAATGCTGCCGGAAGCCCGAGAGATTACACCCAAAGCCATGCACCTAAATGAAAAATTGAGTACCGACAAACTGGCGGCGTACCGCTATTGGTGTGTGGTGGCTGAAATGGCCCACGACCCCGCCCGTGCCATGGGGTGGATTCGCGAGCACGGCTTGCTGCATGTGGCCCCCATGAAATCGGAAGCGGGGTTGTGGGCAGGGCAGGGTATCGGCTTAAAAGCCTGGGCGTTGATGGCCAAGGTGGATGTGGCCCTGTGGAGCGAAGCTGAGTTTGAAATGCTCAAAGAGCTGGTGCTGGACGTGGTGGGCGGAGGCATGGTGTACATGGCCTTGCTGCGTGGGCGTTTGCAAGAAGCCTCGCTGGGGCGGAAAGACCCGTTCCCCCATATCCCCGAGATTGAGCAAGCCCTAACCCGCATGTACACCAAGTATATGGAGGTTGCCCCCGCCCTAACCTTGATGATGGACAACGAAACATCGGTGCCATGGTTGGTGCGGCAGCGGTATTTTCAGGCTATCAAACAAGCCGCAGGCAAACCGATGTTTGACCATGTGTTGCTGCACGTAGCCGTGAACGGCGAACATTGGGCGGCTGGCTACCCGGATGCCGAGCTGCATGCGGCGCTGGCCGACCCCAACACCTCGTACTGGCGCATGTGGGCCTTAACGCTTGGAGAAAAAGGCGAAGGCTTTGCCGCCCGCCCGCTGGATGCCGCAGAAGCCCTGCAAGATGCCAGCCTGTTTGGCGATTTTAACCGTGTGTTGGATGTTTTGCGCGCCCAAGAGCAGCAACGCATTAAGCACGAAGTATGGAACGAGGTAAAACCATGGCTTATCCGCTGGCAGATGGACCACTTGCTGGCTGCCGGCACAGGCAACAGCCACCCGCGGGAAGCCCTGATGCCCAAAGCCCCCTTGCTGCGGGTGTTGTACCGCCGCTGGAGCCAACCCCAAGCCAGCGGGTATGTGGCCAGCGAGATGATCTTCCACACCGCCCAGCACGGCGCTTTTGCGGGAGTGAACGAGGTGTTGGCCGCCTTGGAAGGCGCATACCGCCTGCTGGACGACCCCAACCACGGCTTGGTAGCCACCCAAAAACGGGCCTTGCAGGCGGCCAAACAGCAAAACCCCGGCCAGTTTGGGGCCCTGAGTATGGGAGGGGATGGTTTGGGGAGCGGCGCCGTGCTGGGCATGTTGCTGCCCGTGGTGCTGTTGGGAGGGGTGGGCGCGGTGTTTATGCTCAGCAAAAACATGGGGCAAGCCATAGGCCTCAGTTTGGCCTTGGCAGGGTTTGCTGGGGTGGCGTTGTTGGGGGCTGCTAAAAAGTAGCTTGACAGGCCCGCCCACCTTTGGTAAGCACCACACGATTAACGGAGATTTTACCCATGGCCAAAGGCGGCAACAGTATCCTCATCAAGCTGGAAAGCACCGGCATTAACCCCAAAACGGGCAAAAAAACCGGCTACTTTTACGTAACCAAAAAGAATCCCAAAAGCCAAAACACGGGGAACGAAAAACTCAGCTTCCGTAAATACGACCCTGTGATTCGTCAGCACGTAGAGTTTAAAGAAACCAAGATTAAGTAGGTTTCGGTTATATTTGAAAACCCGCCAATGGCGGGTTTTTTATACGGTTATCTCCACCATCACCGGCACATGGTCGGATGGCTGGGGCTGGGTGCGTTCGTCTTTAAAGTGGGTAACATCGGAAACTTTGGCTTTCAGGGCTGCGCTGACAAACAGGTAGTCAATCCGCAAACCACGGTTTTTGACAAAGGCCAAATCGCGGTAATCCCACCAACTGAACACCTTGCCCGTGGCATCCACCAACCGCAGGGCATCGTGCAGGCCAAGGTTAATCAGGCTGCCCAGCCAGGCCCGTTCGTCCAGCGTGAACATGCAGTGGCCGGCGCGCTTGGCGGGGTCGTCCACATCCAATTCCGTCATGGCCACGTTAAAATCGCCCCCCACCACCAGCTTGGGGTGCAGGGCTAGCTGGCCTGCCAGTTTGGCGGTGAGGCGCTGGGCAAATTGCTGCTTGAAGGCAAACTTGGGGCTATCTACGCTTTCGCCTTGGGGCACGTACACGCTCATCACCCGCAGGCCGCCGGTAGTGGCCGTAATCACGCGGGCGTGGTCGTTGAAAATCTGGCCATTAAACCCGTGCACCACGTCGGTGATGGGATGTTTGGAAACAATCGCCACGCCGTTGTAGCTTTTTTGGCCGTGGATGGCGAGGTGTAACCCCCGTTCTTCCAGCGCGGTGCGGGGGAACAGGGCGTCTTCCACCTTGGTTTCTTGCAGCAGCAGCACGTCGGGTTGGGTGGCATCCCACCAGCGCAGCACGTGGGGCAGGCGGGTACGGAGGGAGTTGACGTTCCAGGTGGCCAGTTTCATGCCACAAGCATACCCCATAACCGCCCGTAAAGCACGCCCGTGCCCCCGCAAGCGGCAGTTTGGTTGGAGATGGAAGCCAAACACGCTAAGGTTGTACCCGAAAGAACAGAACAACCATGGCTTTGGATTCCGTTTTAGCGCCGCTTACCAACCTGCAAACGTGGGTGGCCGCGCATCGCATGGCGGCCGTGCGGATGTTGGTGCTGATGGGCCTATGGGGCTTGGCCCTGTTTGGCTATGCCAGTTTGGGCGAGCAAGCCTTGCAGCAACGCCTGCCCCCCGTGCAAGCGGCTATGGAAGCCCACGCCCAAGCCGTAGCCACCTACTTGAACTCCCGTATGGACATGTTGGCGCCGCTGGCGGCCGACCCGCGCATCCCTCAAGGGTTGGCCAGCGACGAAGGTTTGCAAAGTTTGGATGTTCGCCGCGCACTGTACGAGTTTGGGTATATCAACCGTGTAACCCAGCTGTACGTGTGGGATGAAACCACCCAAGCTGTTGTCAAACTGGCGGGAAGCACCGAGCTGCCTGCGGCCTTAACCCAGCACTTGCCACGCCTGCAAGATGCCGAACGTGCCTTGATAAGTTTGGACAAAGATAATCAACCCGCCCTGTACGCCGCCGTGCACATAACGCCCAAAGATGCCGCCCATGCCTACGTGGTGATGCCGTTGGGGCTGTCACCGTTGATGGGCGATGTGCCCATGCTGGAAGGGCTTGCCGGCCAACACGAGCCCACCCGCCTTTTGGCGGTGGATGAAGGGGGGGTATGGCAGTTCAAACGGGGAGTGCGGGCTAAACCCAACCGCGTGGGTTGGGCAACCCCCAAACGCCTTACAGGGCTGGATGTGGTAAGCACTCCCGAAGGGTTGATGGTAACAGCCCCCTTGCCCGCTTTAGAAGGTTGGGCGGTTGCCTTGCCCTTGCCACCCGCCATGGCGTTGGGCACCAGCCGTTACGCCCAGTGGGGTGTGTTGGCGGCGGCGCTGTTGGCTAGTTTGGTGTTGCTGTGGAAGCCGAGTTTACCCCTGCGCCGCACCTTGGCCACCAAGCTGCAACCCATGGTGCGGGTGATAAACCCTCTGATAGCACCCATTTTAGGGAGTGTGGCGGCGGTGGTAAGCGGCAAAGCCCAGCCAGCCCAACCCACCAAGGTAGATTTGCGCGAGGTGATGGACGAAGCCAGTGCCCCCGCCCGCCGTGCCCGTAGCATGAACTTGGGCGGGCCTGCCAAACCTCGCATAAAGCCCAGCGGCCCCACAAGCTATGTGCCGGCCTTAAAAGCCAGCCTGAAAGCTGAAGGTATTGCCGTGCCGGATGCCCCCGTGGAAGCACCTCCCCAAGACAGCATGGCGGCCTTGGTGGACGAATGCTTCAAGCAAGAGCGCAGCCAGCTGTTGTACCAGCCCGTGTACAGCGCCCGTACGGGCCAGCCCGTGATGCACGAGGTGTTGTTGCGGCTGGTCGACCGTGAAGGTCAATCCATGACCCCCGCCGTGTTCATCCCCATTTGCCAGCAATATGGTTGGATGGAACGGCTGGATGCCCACGTGGCCAAACGGGTGTTTGAGCTGAACTTTGCGGGCGATGCCGTGCCCAGCACGCCGTTGGCCCTGAACCTTGCCGGCGCCAGCATGGAAAACATTGGCTATATGGAAGGCTTGATGCTGCAAGCCACCCCCACCATGATGGCCAAATTGGTGTTTGAAGTACGCTCCCACGAGCTGATGGAAGACCCGAAGGCCCTTGTATTTTTAAAAAACTGCCGCGAAATGGGGGCCAGGCTGAGCGTAGACTACTTTGGCGGCGGGGCGGGCATGGTGGAAGTTTCTAAAAAAATGGGGTTCGATTACATCAAAATGGACTGCACCCGTTTTGGCAGCGATGTGATGGCCAAAAAAGAGCTGATTATGCTGTGCCGTGCCGCCCAAAAGGTAGATTTGCCCGTGATTTTGGAAAAAATGGAAACGGTGGAAATGGAAGTGTACGCCCGCCGCATTGGGGTGCATTACCTGCAAGGGTATTTGCTGGGTAAACCTAAACCCGATTTGGTAACAGGCCCCTTGCCAGGGTGGAGTGCCATGGCCAAAGCCGATGATGCGGTGCCCCCCGCTACGGTTGAAGATCCGCCCGCAGATGCTCCACCACCTGACGCCCCAGACTCACCTTCAAAATAACCGAATCAAATTGGTCTTGCAGCAACGCGCGCGCCACGTGGCCAAACAGGTTTCCCACATCGGCCAACACTTGCTCGCGCTTGCGGGGGGTAATGGGTTTGTGGCGGGGAGGCTGGGCTAAATCCAGCACCAGTTTGGGGGTACGGGCAAGGCTGATAAGGGGCGGTGGCGTGGCTTGCAACGGAGCGGGCATGGGGCTGCTCCATACCCCCCACACGCCAAGCCATAATACGGCGGCGGTGGCAAGCATTCCTAAAGGACCTACCTGAACTTTCACAGGCGCCCGTATGAACGCCTGCTGGGCGTAACTGGGCAGAATCGGGGCGGGCAACGGAGGCGCCTTGCGGGTGGTCATGCTCTTTTATGGGAATTTGCACCAAACCAGCTGACAGGCCCTTGTTTTACGTATACCCTGAAACCATGACATTTATGCCCGCCACCCAACCGCCCCCCGACGATGCTGGTGATATGGCTGGCGTGTTGGCCCAGCGCCAACCGATTGACCTGCGGATGGTGATGGCCATGGCCGGCGAGCGGGAGCTGAACGCCCGCGAGCAACAAGTGGTGGATAAATTGAAAGCGGAACGGGGCGAAAGCCTGTTTTCCGACATGTTATACACCCTTACGCGCCGCCATTTCCCCAGCCGCCAAGCCAAAACCTTGTGGGCCGATGTAACCCACCACCGCCTGAACCTGAAAAAACTGCTAGGTCGCGACCCCGGGTTGCCCTTGGCGGCCCACGATTTTCTCACCAACGTATCCGGCCTTCTCCGCAACGTGGGGATGATTGAAGAAGGGCAATTCAACATGCTGGCCAGCGTGGCCGTGCACGATGGCCTCACAGGCTTGTTTGACAAAACCACGTTCACCCAAATATTGGGCGATGAGCTGGTCCGCGCCACCCGCTACAAACGCCCCTTGGCGTTGGTGCTGGCAGATATTGACCACTTTAAAAAATTGAACGACACCCACGGCCACGCCGATGGCGACGTGGTGTTGCAGCAGGTGGCCGCCATTTTGAAAAAACACGGCCGCACCACCGACATTGTGGGACGCTTTGGAGGCGAAGAATTTGCCTTGGTGTTGCCTGAAGTTGGCGCCGAAACGGGGGCTATTTTGGCCGAGCGCGTGCGGGAAGCGGTGGCTTTGGCGTTTCAAGGTGGGCCGTATCAGGTTACCTTGAGTTTGGGCGTGACCGAAGTGAAGGCGGACGATACGCCGTTGGACTTTATCAAGCGCGCCGATGCCGCCCTGTACGCCGCCAAAAACGGTGGCCGTAACAAAGTAATGCGCGGTTGATTTGAACCCTACAAAAAAAACCGCCTGGATAGGCGGTTTTTTATGTTTTCAAGGGTTACATATCGCCCTTGTGGTGGCCCATCCAGTTGCTGTCCGAGAGGCCCGCCTTGTTGCCTTCTAGTTGCTTGAGAAGGGATTTCATCTGGCAGATTTCCAGCTCTTGGGCGCGGATAATCTCCCGTGTCATGCGCTTCAGTTGGGGGTGGCTGCCGTACTTCAGCTGTACGCGGGCCATATCCACCGCACCTTGGTGGTGGGGGATCATGCCACGGAGGAAATCAATATCCGCATCTCCCGTAAACACAATGTCCATGCCCTTGTGCATATCCATGTTGCCTTGGGCGTAGGCTTGGCTGCTGGCCGAAGCATCGCCTTTGGGCTCCATGCTCATGCCATGCATGGCGTGAGCCATAGGCTTGGCGGTTTTATCCAGCATCATGGGGCAAGGCTTGCCGTTGTTCATCTCGCAGGGTTTGCCGTCGCCCGCATGGTCGGCCAAGGCCGTACCTGCCAGCAACATGGCGCCAAGGGTGAAGGTTGTCAGAGTCATTTTCATCGGATTCACTTTCATGTTTTTAAAATTCATCAATGCCACAGGCCAGACCATCCAGCCGCAGCCCACCATGAAAGATTTATAGCCGCATCCGCCCGGTTTCCAACAACAGCAACCGCGCCGTGCGGAGAGGCGGCGGACGGGGAGAAAGCACAGCACGTGCCTGCTGGAAGGAACGACCAACCTCCCACACGGAAAGCACCGCCACAGCACCCATGGCAGGTAGCGATACAATCCCATCAGGTTGAGGAACAGCGCTCAGTTGGAAGCAATCCGCCACCGTCATGGATGCATGGGCGGCAGGTTGAACGCCCATCATCTCGCAAGGGTGGGTGGGTTGGGCCACCACGGGGGCGGCCATCACGCACTCCACCGCGTGCGCCAGCGGGCTTACCGCCAGCAACAGCACCACCATCAGGTAACGGAGCATCGTCATGTCGCCAGCGTGAACCGCTTGGGATAGTTTGTCAAAGGGTTGGAATCGTCCAAACAGGTTTGGGTAAACCTTCTTGGGCGTAGGCGCACTCCACAATGTTGGTTAGCAAACTGGCCACGGTCATGGGGCCAACCCCGCCGGGTACAGGCGTCAACCAGCCTGCCACAGGCTCTACCACGGCAGGGTTTACATCGCCCTGCAACACCGTTTTGCCGTGGTGCAGGGTGCGGGAAAGGCCCACGTCAATCACCACCGACCCCGCCTTCACCCACGCGGCGTTCACATGGTGGGGCAAGCCTGCGGCCGCCACCAGCACATCCGCCGTGCGGGCCACGGCTTGAGGATGGGGGGTATCGCGGTCAATCGGCAGCACGGTAGCGCCCGCGTGGGTAAGCATCTCCCGCAACGGTGCCCCCACCACACGCCCGCGCCCCAGCACGGCCACGGTGGTGCCGTGCAAGGGTTTGCCCGCATGTTGCAACAGGCGCATCACGCCCAAGGGTGTTGCTGGCAACACGGCTTGGGGGCTTCCCGCACGACGCAAGGCGGTGTTAGCCTCGGTCAGGCCGTCACAATCTTTGGCGGCGGGAATAAGGTTCAGGGCTTGGGCGGTATCCCAACCTTCGGGCAGGGGTAACTGCACGATGATAGCATGCACGCCCGCATCGTGCGCCAACCCGTGCAACAGGCTATGAAAGGCATGTTCCGGCTCGGTGGCGGGCACATGCACTTCTTCGGCCACAAGGCCTACGCGGGCACAGGCTTCCAGCTTGCGGCGCACGTACACGGCGCTGGCCGAGTTTTCGCCCACGCGCACCACTACCAGTTTGGGTGGGGTGGCAAGCATTTTGATTTTGGAAGGGATTTGCCCCAGCAGCGCATCGTGCAACGGCCCGCCCGCAAGCCGCACGGCAAGCCGTTGTGCAACAGGTGGGGCGGTGTTTGGTGTCATGGCGGTACACTCGCCTTGTGAAGGGGCGTGTGTCAAGCTATTCTGGCGCCAACAAACAAGGCAAACAACCGCGCATGAACCAACCCGATATTCTGGACGCACTGGTGGTTGGCGGCGGCATTGTGGGCCTTATGGTGGCGCGCGAGCTGTTGCACATGGGCTTGCGCGTGCGGTTGGTGGATAAAGCGTTTAGCGGCCCCATCCGCACCCATGTGGGCGAGATGGCCCATATGGGCGGCGATGTACCCACCACCGCCCTGTACGCCCACAGCCTGCAATGTTGGGCCGAGG
Organism: Alphaproteobacteria bacterium; assembly: GCA_049297695.1. Classification (GTDB taxonomy): domain Bacteria; phylum Pseudomonadota; class Alphaproteobacteria; order UBA2136; family UBA6156; genus JACKLD01. The sequence continues at coordinate 16,557 of JBAQUT010000025.1, forward strand.
TCAGCACTCGCTACGGCAGCGATATGGGATTGGCCGTGCGCGGCACGCTCGACCTTGCCAACAGCGCTGGCCGCGCCACCATGCTGAGTGGTGAAGCCCAAGCCGAAACCGGCACACCCTACGCCGCCACATGGGTGGCCAATGGCGAAGCTTTGGCCACCCATGCCGGAACCCCCCTAGGCCCCACCGTGCGGGGTGGCAAATGGTGGGCGGAAGCGCCCGTGCTATCTACCCACACCGCGCTGGAAACATTGCGGCGTGATTTAACCGCCAAGGGCCTACTGATATGGGGCCAAGACGATGTGATTGACTTGCTGATGGAGGGCGACCGGATTACGGGCATCCGCATTGCAGGGGGCGAAACGGCGTTGGCCAAACACACCATTTTAACCACGGGCAACTCGGTAGGGAGGCTTTTGAAAAAAGCGGGCCCGCACTTGCCCTTGCGCCCCGCCCGCACCCATGTGCTTACGTTGAGCGGGGGCGACGAGGTTGGATTCCCCGTGTTGGTGCACCGCCTGCGCCGTGGCCACGTATGGATGAAACGCACCCGCGAAGGCCCCGTGATGCTGGCGTATGATGGTATCATGGACCCCTTGCAGGCCACCTTCAGCCAAAAGCCGGATGATAAAATTGTGGCCGCCTTAACCCAACACGCAGGCCAGCTGATACCCGCGTTGGCCAATGCCACGTGCACGGCCACCAGCATCCAAACCGCGGCGGTTACGCCAGATTTTAAACCCGTGCTGGGCGCATGGGCCGATTTGAAAGGCTTGATTATCGCCACCGGGTTTGGAGCCCGTAACTATGTTTACGCCGCAGGGGCGGCACGGTTGGTGGGGCAGATTATCAAGGGTGAGCAAACCAAAGTGGATGTTGGCCCCTTTGCCCCCAACCGCTTTATGGTGGGCGGCTGGCAAAAGGTAGAACATCCGCCCGGGTTGGCATGGAAAGAACCCTTGCAAAGTGCCCAGCCCCAACTGGTGGGCGGCCAAAAGCAAACCGATTTTATGGACAACGTGCAGTTGGTGGAAAAACCCGAAGCCAAGTTTGCCAGCAACGTGAAGCAGGTGGAGAAAAAAATGGTCACCGCCGCCAGCAGCGCCAAGGCGAAAGAGGAAAAACCCACCAACAGCCTGTTCCCCAACAGCAAGGTGAAAATGGCGTCGGTGAGTCGGTAAAGCTATTCCCATAGTCTTTTATACAACAGGCAAATGTCGTATGTTTGTGCGCTGCACAAAAGTGTTGACAGGGTATGTGGGCGGCAGCAAAGTAGGGCATCAACACCAACAAAAAAGGAGCCTCCCCCATGTTTGCCGATATGCAAAAAATGTTTGACCCCGCCCAAGCCAGCCAAATGATGCAAACCTGGCAAAACATGTGGAATGCCGGCGCGGTAGAGCAACAAGCCGAAACTACCAAAAAACTGGCCAGCATTTGGGGCGAAACCTTTGCCAGCCTGTACCAACAGCAAGCCACCATGGCCCAGCAGGCCATGCAAACCAGCGTGGAATGCATGAAAGACATGAGCAGCGCCAAAGGCATGGAAGATATGATGGCCAAACAAGCCAGCTGGAGCAAAAAATGCACCGAAACCTGCCAATCCAGCGCCCAAACCATGGCCAGCACGCTGCAAAAAGGCTACCAGCAAGCTACCGAGACCATCACCAAGGCTGCCAGTTGCTGCAACGCTGGGGCGTCTAGCAAACCTACAGCCAAAAGCAACTAAAAAGCTTGGGTTTGTAAAAATCGCCCCGCTGGGGCGATTTTTTTGGTAGGGTGCCCCCTATGCAACTCAGTTTAACGGGCAAAAAATGGCACATGGCCAACAGGCTGTGGCGCGAAGGCGCGGCCTTGGCCCAAAGCACGGGCCTGCCCGCCACGGTAGCCCATATTTTGGCCCATCGCGGACAAGCTGAAGCGGCGCTGGCGGAGGCGTTTTTAAACCCCCGGTTGGAGCAGTTGCCCGACCCATCTACCTTGAAAGACATGGATGTGGCGGTGGAGCGTGTGGCCCACGCCCTGACGCACAACCAAAAAATAGCCGTGCTGGGCGATTACGACGTGGACGGCACCTGCGCCACGGCCTTGATGGTACGGTACTTTAAGGCGTTGGGGGTGGAGGTGGTGGTGTACATCCCCGACCGGTTGACGGAAGGGTATGGGCCGAACATCCCCGCCATGCAGGCGTTGGCAGGGCAGGGGGTGAAGCTGGTAATAACCGTAGATACCGGCATAGCCGCCCATGCCCCGTTGGAGGGAGCGGCACGACTGGGCATGGATGTGGTGGTAACCGACCACCATTTGCCCCATGGGGAAGGTTTGCCGAAAGCCGTGGCGCTGGTTAACCCGAACCGTGCCGACGACACCAGCACCCTGCAAACGTTGTGCGGAACAGGGGTGGCATTCTACCTGTTGATGGCGTTGAACCGTTACTTGCGGAAAACGGATTACTTCAATGTAAATAAAACAGAACCCAAGCTGGGGCAGTGGATGGATTTGGTGGCTTTGGCCACCGTGTGCGACGTGATGGTGCTAACAGGTGCCAACCGTGTGTTGGTGGCCAAAGGGTTGCAGCAGTTGGCCACGTGGCGGCACCGAGGCTTGGCCATGTTGGCGCAGGTGGCGGGGGTGAAGGAAGAGGTGACGGCCAGCACTTTCGGGTTTGCCTTGGGGCCGCGGTTGAACGCGGCGGGGCGGTTGGAAAGCGCGTTGGCGGCCCTGAACCTGTTGTTGGCGGAGACCGATGAGGTGGCTTTGCCTTTGGCTCGCACGTTGAACGATTTGAACCTTCAGCGCCGCGAACTGGAGCAAGCCGCCGTGGCGGAGGCTATGGTACTTGCCGAAGCCGAGATGGCCCGCGACCCCGCTTTGTTGGTGCTGGCCAACCCTGCATGGCATGCGGGCGTGGTAGGGCTGGTGGCCAGCCGCGTGAAGGAACGCACGGGGAGGCCGTGCTTTGCCCTTGGCGGCGGAGAAGGGGGCTTGCTGAAAGGCAGCGGGCGGAGCGTGGAGGGTATCAACCTTGGGGCCGCGTTGGAAAGCTGCCGCGCCCTGTTGGAAAGCGGCGGCGGTCACGCCATGGCCGCAGGAGTTGGGCTTCAACCTGCCAATGTGCACGCCTTTGCCGAGGCCATGAACGCCCACGTGCTGGGGCAGGTGCAGGCGCGGGAGGGGTACGATGCCGCGCTGCCGCTGGCCTATCATTTGGCGCCCACGCTGACCGTGGAGGCTGAAGTCATCCCCGCCAGCCTGACGCCCCAACTGGCCGCCACATTTACCCAACTGGGGCCGTTTGGGAACGGCAACCCCGAACCGTTGCTGGCTTTAAGCAAAGCCCAAGTTGCCTACGCCCGCCCTGTGGGCAGCACGCAGGAGCACTTGAAACTCCGTTTGGCAGGGCTGGATGGCAGTGGGGTGGATGCCATTTGCTTTGGCGCCATGAACACACCCCTTGGCCCCGCGCTGATGGGCAAAACCCCGCTGAACGGGCCCCTCACGCTGGCGGGCCACCTGCGGATGAACAAGTTTAACGGCAGCGAGAAGGTGGACTTTCAGGTGGTGGATGGGCGGGTGGGAAGCCCTTGACATAACTTGGTTATTGTACTATTATCCAAGAAGTATTTGTGCAAGGTTGCATAAGGTGCAAGAGGGGAAGCCATGGAGCTGATTCGGATTAAAATGATGTGGGATGCGGAGGCCAAGGTGTTTTGCGCGTCCAGCGAAGATGTGCCCGGCCTGGTGGCCGAGGCGGCGAGCATGGACGAAATGCTGGCCCAATTGGATATTCTGGTGCCCGACCTTTTGGAAGACAACAAGCATCTGCTCAACGCCCCCCAGGGGCGGAACACCCCTATGTGCATAATGCCCGAACCGTTTATGCACGCCGCACGTTAAACAAGAATCAGACGAGAAAGTTGGGCAGGGAGTGGGGCAGGATTTTTATCCCGACATTGTGGTGATATTGAAGGAGCACGGCTATGTGTACGTGGCCACCCGTGGCAGCCATGAGAAATGGCGCAACCCCGCCACAGGCAAAACCGTTACGGTGCCCAAAACCAGCAAGAGCCGGCATACCTTCAACGCCGTGTTGAAGCAGGCGGGGATTGATAAAAAGCTGTAACGGTTCCGAGAAGGTGGACTTTCAGGTGGTGGATGGGCGGGTGGAAAATATATCTTGATAGTATACTTAATTAGCTTTATTGGAAGTAAATACAATTAGGAGGTTTGTAAGATGGCTCAAGATTCGATGAAGAGTGATTCCAGAGGCGCTTGCGAAAATGAACCTATCTACAACAAACGTGAAGGGAAGACCTTTTTTGGGGTGGGCTTATTTTTAGGTAGTTGTTTTTCTTTAATTACTAGTGCAACGACCTTGGGTTATATTTATGGCTCGTCAACGTCATTAACACAGCGTGACTATTTGATGGAACAAGTTGATATAAGAATTCAACAAGAGTCGATTGAAGATTTGATAGCTATTAATAAACCAATAGTTGATTATTATCGGAAAAGGATTGAAAGTGTTTTTGAAAAAATAAGAGCTTTAGATGAACAATCTATTGAACCACTTCATACATTTATAAGGAAATATGATGCTCTCAAAATACTACTCTTTGATGATTTAAATGATATGGCACAGTTTGAAATTCTCCGAACTAAAAATGCAGAATGTAAGTTGTTAAAAATAAGAGATAAACAACCGTGTGTAGAACTTGATGAAATGGTATTAGAAATAGATAGTTTCCGTAAGGCAATTACTTTGTGGGATCGTGCCTTAGAAGGTAAAAAGTTTTACTTTGAGAATCGCACTCATAGAAAACAAGATGGTTTAGAGGTACCACCCAATCTCCAATTGGATAGCGAAGATTTAAATGATTTAGATATCTAGAATTTTATAGTTAGTCTTTCAGTTGAGGGGGCTTGACACCCCCCCCAACACCGCCTACAAAGCCCCTGCACCCCAAGCCTGAGCCGGGTGCCGTTTGTGTTCCAAACGCCCCTGTGCCGGATTTCAGCGGCCAGAATTAAGATTTTGATAACAAAGGGGATTTTATCATGGCCACCAGCACAATGACGCTTATGAACCGCAAACGCTTGCGCAAAAACTTCGGCGTGTTGGCCGATGTGGCGGAAATCCCCGCGTTGCTGGAAATGCAAAAAGACAGCTACGGCCTGTTCCTCAACCGCGCAGCGGACACCAAAGACACGTTTTACACGCTGGATGGGGCGTTCAAGAGCGTGTTCCCCGTGAAAGACAACGCAGGCTTGGCCGAAATGAACTACGTGAACTTGCGTTTGGAAGAACCCAAGTACGACGTGGATGAATGCCGCACCCGCGACATGACCTTTGCTGCACCCGCCCGCGTGACCATGCGCCTGACGTTGTGGGATGTGGACCACGCCACTGGCGCCCGCAGCGTGCGCGACATCAAAGAGCAGGAAGTGTACTTGTGCGATGTTCCCTTGATGACCGAAAACGGCACGTTCATTGTGAACGGTACCGAGCGTGTTGTGGTAAGCCAAATGCAACGCAGCCCTGGCGTGTTCTTTTCCCACGATAACGGCACCACCCACAGCAGCGGCAAGCTATTGTTTAGTGCTCGTGTGATTCCGTTCCGCGGCAGCTGGCTGGACTTTGAATTTGACCACAAAGACAACATTTATGTGCGCATTGACCGTAAGCGCAAGCTGCCCGCCAGCGTGGTGCTGCGTGCCATGGGTATGACCAGCCAAGAGATTATCGATACCTACTACTCCAAACTGGCTGTGAAGGTGACCAAAGGCAAAGATGCCAAGGTGGAAGAAGAAGTGGTGGAACTCACCAAAGCCGGCAAGCCCAAAAAAGTGGCCAAAAAGAAGGCCGTGGCCCCCGTGGTGCACGATACCTACGCCATGGCGTTTGAGCCGATGTTTTACGAAGGCGTGAAGCTGATCAAAGACATTGCCAACGAAAAAGGCAAAACCGTGTTTGAAGCTGGCAGCAAGCCCACCCGCCGCACCGTGAAAAAAGCCGTGGATGACGGCCTGAAATGGATTCACCAAGAAACCGACGACATGCTGGGCCGCTACTTGGGCCAATCGTTGGTGGATAAAGAATCCGGTGAAGTTGTGGCCGAAGCTGGTGATGAAATCACCATGGAAACCTTGGCGCTCGTCCACAAACTGGGCCTCAAGGAATTCAGCATTTTGAAAGTAGACCACCTGAACATTGGTGGTTATGTGCGCAACACCATGGCCGTGGATAAAACCAACAGCCCCGAAGAAGCGCTGGTGGAAATTTACAAAGTGATGCGCCCCGGCGAACCCCCCACCGTGGAAGCGGGCCGCAAGTTGTGGGAAGGTTTATTCTTCGCCAAAGAACGCTTCGACCTCTCTCCCGTGGGCCGCATGAAAACGGACGCGCGTTTGGGCTTTAAGCACAGCGACGACAACAGCCGCTTGCTGACCAAGCAAGACTTGGTAGAAACCTTGCGTAAATTGGTGCAAATCCGCGATGGCCAAGACGACGTGGACGATATTGACCACTTGGGCAACCGCCGTGTGCGTTTGGTGGGCGAACTGATGGAAAACCAAGTCCGTGTGGGCTTGCTCCGCATGGAGCGCGGCATCAAAGAGCGTATGGGCAGCACCGAAATCCATGAACTGATGCCCAACGACCTCATCAACAGCCGCCCCCTTGCGGCTGCGATGCGCGAGTTTTTTGCAGGCAGCCAGCTTTCCCAGTTTATGGACCAAACCAACCCCCTCTCCGAAGTAACCCACAAGCGCCGTATTTCGGCCCTTGGGCCAGGCGGTTTAACTCGGGAACGTGCTGGGTTTGAAGTGCGCGACGTGCACACCACCCACTACGGCCGCATTTGCCCGATTGAAACGCCCGAAGGGCCGAACATTGGTCTTATCAACAGCTTGGCAACCTATGCCCGCATCAACAAGTACGGCTTTATTGAAACCCCCTACCGCAAGGTGGTGAAGGGTAAGGCGACCGACGAAGTGATGTACATGAGCGCCATCCAAGAAGGCAAAGAAGTGGTGGCCCAGGCCAACACCGAGCTGGACGGCAAAAGCAACATTACCGAAGACTTTGTGGTAGCTCGCAAAAACGGCGAAACGCTGTTGATGCCCCGCGACGAAGTAACCTTGATGGACGTATCGCCCAAGCAAGTGGTGAGCGTGGCGGCGGGGTTGATTCCCTTCCTCGAACACGATGACGCCAACCGCGCGTTGATGGGTTCCAACATGCAACGTCAGGCTGTGCCTCTTATCCGTACCGATGCACCTTTGGTGGGTACGGGGATGGAAGCCATTATCGGCCGCGACAGCGGTGTGATGGCCATCGCCAAGCGCGACGGTGTGGTGGAAAGCGTGGATGCCAGCCGTATTGTGGTGCGCGCCACGGGCAAAGACGCTCACGAAGGCCGTTCGGGCGTGGATATTTACCGCCTAACCAAATACCAACGCAGCAACCAAAGCAGCTGCCTGAACCAAAAACCGCTGGTGAAAACTGGCGACAAGGTGAAAAAAGGCGACGTGATTGCCGACGGTGCCAGTACCGACCTTGGCGAACTGGCCTTGGGTCGCAACGTGGTGGTGGCCTTTATGCCTTGGAACGGGTACAACTTTGAAGACAGTATCCTCATTTCCGAGCGTATTGTGCGCGACGACGTGTTCACCAGCATCCACATTGATGAGTTTGAGGTGATGGCCCGCGATACCAAGTTGGGCAGCGAAGAAATCACACGCGACATCCCCAACGTGGGCGAAGAAGCTCTGCGCAACATCGACGAAGCCGGTATCATCCAGATTGGTGCCGAAGTGAAGGCGGGCGATATTTTGGTGGGTAAAATCACCCCCAAAGGCGAAACCCTGATGACGCCGGAAGAAAAGCTTTTGCGCGCCATTTTTGGTGAAAAAGCGGCCGACGTGCGCGATACCTCGCTCCGTTTGCCTCCCGGCACGAATGGTACGATTGTGGGCGTGAAAATCTTCAACCGCCGCGGGCTGACCGAAAAAGACACCCGCACGCTGGAAATTGAAGCCGCCGAGATTGAAAAACTCAGCAAGGATACCACCGACGAACGCCGCATTTTGGAAGCCGACGCCCTGAAGCGCTTGCGCGACCTGCTGGTGGGCGAAAAAGCCGCCAACAAGGTTGGTGGGGTTTCCAAGGGTAAGGAAATCAAGGCCGACATGCTGGAAGGCATGAAAAACGCCGAACTGTGGGAGATTGAAGTTGGTACCGACAAGGTGCAAAAACAGATTGAAACCATGAAGAAGCAGTTGGATGCCAGCTTATCGGCCCTCAAAAAACGCTTTGAGGAAAAGAAAGCCAAAATCCAACAGGCCGACGAGTTGCCTCCCGGCGTGCTGAAAATGGTGAAGGTGTTTGTGGCCATCAAGCGCAAACTCCAGCCCGGGGATAAAATGGCCGGACGCCACGGAAACAAAGGGGTTATCAGTAAGGTAAACCCCATTGAAGACATGCCGTTTTTGGAAGATGGTACGCCAGTTGACATGGTGCTGAACCCCTTGGGTGTGCCAAGTCGGATGAACGTGGGGCAGATTTTGGAAACCCACTTGGGCTGGGCAGCTTACGGTGTAGGCCGCAAGGTGGCCAAGCTGTTGGTAGACGCCAAATCCACCAAAAAACCCGATACCGCCGCACTCCGCAAATACCTGATGCAGATGTACGAGGACAAGGGCAAAGACAGCAGCATTGACAGCCTGACCGATGGAGAAATCCTGGAAATGGCGGGCAACCTGACCAAAGGTATGCCTGTAGCCTGCCCCGTGTTTGACGGTGCCAGCGAAGAGAAAATCAACGCGTTGCTCACCCACGTGGGGGCCGATGAATCCGGCAAAACCCAACTGTTTGATGGTCGCACCGGCGATGCCTACGAACAGAAAACCACGGTTGGCGTGATGTACATGCTGAAACTTCACCACTTGGTGGACGAGAAGATTCACGCACGTTCGATCGGTCCCTACAGCCTGGTTACCCAGCAGCCGTTGGGTGGTAAAGCCCAGTTTGGTGGCCAGCGCTTTGGGGAAATGGAAGTGTGGGCGTTGCAAGCCTACGGTGCCAGCTACACCCTGCAGGAAATGCTCACCATCAAGTCCGATGACGTTTCTGGCCGTGCCAAAACGTACGAGGCCATTGTGCGTGGCGAAACCAACTTTGAAGTGGGCGTGCCCGAAAGCTTCAACGTGCTGACCAAGGAAATCCAAGCCCTCGGTTTGAACATGGAACTGGTGGAATATGCGAAGTCGGACTCCGATACTCCGCAGCTTGACACCAAGGTTAACAGGTAAGGGAGAAACGGACATGATAGACAGATACATAGACCCAAGTATGGACGCACCATTGCCCTTTACTAAGGATGAACAGCTTCAGAATCGTCTTGCTGCTATGATGACCCCAATGTCGGTCCCAATGATGCCTTCTACGGCATTAAGTATGGCCGAAAATGTGCCTCTAACTCAATCTCATCAGGTAGTTACCCAAGATATGAATCGCGAAGTTAGTTCTTTGGATTCAAACGATTCTCTTGGCTTAAAAATTTAAGGAAAGGCAACACCCATGCGCAACCTGATGAGCTTCTTCCAGCAACAGCAAGCCCCCGCGGTGAAACAGTTCGATGCCATCCGCATCGGCCTGTGCAGCCCGGAAACCATCCGTGCCCAAAGCTTCGGCGAAGTGAAAAAGCCGGAAACCATCAACTACCGTACCTTCAAGCCCGAGCACGGCGGACTGTTTTGCGCCCGTATTTTCGGCCCCGTGAAGGATTACGAATGCTTGTGCGGTAAATATAAACGCATGAAGCACCGCGGTATTGTGTGCGAAAAGTGCGGCGTGGAAGTGATTGAATCCAAGGTTCGCCGTGAACGCATGGGTCACATTGAGTTGGCCGCGCCCGTGGCCCACATTTGGTTCCTCAAATTGCTGCCATCCCGCATGGCCGCCATTTTGGAAATGACGCTGAAAGAACTGGAAGCTATTTTGTACTTTGAAAAATGGGTGGTGGCGGATGCCGGTATGACCACGCTGACCAAAGGCCAGCTGTTGACCGACGAAGAATACTACCAAGCCGCCGAAGAGTTTGGCGAAGATGCCTTTACCGCCCAAATCGGGGCCGAGGCCATCCGCACCATGTTGAAAGACATGGACTTGCCCGCCTTGCAAGCCGAGCTTTCGGCCCAGATTACCGAAGACACCAGCGAGGCCAAGCGCCGCCGCATTGTGAAGCGCCTGAAAATGGTGAACAACTTCATTGCCGGCAACAACAAGCCCGAGTGGATGGTGATGGATGTCATCCCCGTGCTGCCGCCCGAATTGCGACCCTTGGTGCCGTTGGATGGCGGACGCTTTGCGACCAGCGACTTGAACGACCTGTACCGCCGCGTGGTGAACCGCAACAACCGTTTGAAGCGCCTGATTGAACTCCGCGCGCCCGAAATCATCGTACGCAACGAAAAACGCATGTTGCAGGAATCGGTAGATGCCCTGTTTGACAACGGTCGTCGTGGCCGCGTGATTACCGGTGCCAACAAGCGCCCGCTCAAATCCCTCGCCGACATGTTGAAGGGGAAACAAGGTCGTTTCCGCCAAAACTTGCTGGGGAAACGCGTGGACTACTCGGGTCGTTCGGTTATTACCGTGGGCCCCGACCTGATGCTGCACCAATGTGGTTTGCCCAAAACCATGGCGTTGGAACTGTTCAAACCCTTCATTTACCGCAAGCTGGAACAGCGCGGTGAAGCCACCACCATCAAAGCCGCCAAAAAGATGGTGGAAAACCGTGAGGATGTTGTGTGGGACGTGCTGGAAGAGGTTATCCGCGAGCACCCCGTGTTGCTCAACCGCGCGCCAACCTTGCACCGTTTGGGGATTCAAGCCTTTGAACCCAAACTGATTGAAGGGAAAGCCATTCAGCTGCACCCGCTGGTTACCACCGCCTTCAACGCCGACTTTGACGGTGACCAAATGGCCGTGCACGTACCTTTAAGCTTGGAAGCCCAGCTGGAAGCCCGCGTGCTGATGATGAGCACCAACAATATCTTGAAGCCTGCCGACGGAAAACCCGTGGTTGTGCCCAGCCAGGATATGATTTTGGGCTTGTACTGGCTGAGCTTGGCCCGTTACGGCCAGCCTGGCGAAGGCAGTCTGTTTGCCGACTTGGGCGAAATTGAACACGCCCTGATGAACGGCAAAGTGAACTTGCACACCCGTATCAAAGGCCGCTTCCGTGGCAAAACCTACGATACATCCGTAGGCCGTATGTATCTGGCCAGCATTTTGCCCGAAAACGGCAAAATGGGCTTTGACAGCATCAACAAGGTGATGACCAAGAAAGAGGTGGGGAAACTCATCCACGAAGTGTACCTTGCCGCTGGCCAAAAAGAGACCTGCATTTTTGCCGACCGCATGATGCAACTGGGCTTCAAATACGCTGCCAAAGTGGGTATCAGCTTTGGTAAAAACGACATGGTGGTGCCTGCCACGAAGTACAAGCTGGTGGAACATGCGGAATCCGAAGTTCGCAAGTTTGAACAGCAGTACCAAGATGGTTTGATTACATCCGGCGAAAAATATAACAAAGTGGTGGATATCTGGGACCGTACCAGCAACGTGGTGAAAGACGCCATGATGAAGGAAATTGGTGACCAACAAATCACCGTGGGTAAAGGCAAAGATGCCGAAACCAAAACCCAACCCAGCGTGAACCCCATCTACATGATGGCGACATCCGGTGCCCGTGGTAGCGTGGCCCAGATGCGTCAGCTGGCGGGGATGCGCGGTTTGATGGCCAAACCCGATGGGAGCATTATCGAAACCCCCATTACGGCCAACTTCCGTGAAGGCCTCACCGTGTTGCAGTACTTTATTTCAACCCACGGTGCCCGGAAAGGTTTGTCCGATACCGCGTTGAAAACTGCCAACGCAGGTTACCTGACCCGCCGTTTGGTCGACGTAGCCCAAGACTGCGTAATTGCCGAAGAAGACTGCGGCACCCAACGCCAGATTTGGAGCACCGACCTGGTGAACGCCGGAGCCGTGATGAAAGCCTTGGGCGAACGCATTTTGGGCCGTACCGCGGCACAAGATGTGGTGAACCCGCTGACAGGCGAAATCATCTGCGCCCGTAACACCATGATGGACGAAGAGATTGTGGCCAAGGTGGAGAAGGCGGGGATTGACCGTCTGGCCATCCGCAGCCCCTTAACCTGCGAAGCTGCCGACGGTATTTGCGCCAAGTGCTATGGCCGCGATATGGCCCGTGGCCACCAAGTAATGATTGGTGAAGCCGTGGGTGTGATTGCCGCCCAAAGTATTGGTGAGCCGGGTACCCAGCTGACCATGCGGACCTTCCACATTGGTGGTGCGGCCAGCGCGGGCGCAGCCCAAAGCAAGGCCGAAGCTGCCAAAGACAGCGTGGTGAAACTCTCCAACGTGGTAACCCTGACCAACGGTGCCGGCGACAACGTGGTGATGAGCCGCAACGCCGAAGCCGTGCTGATGGACGACAACGGCCGCGTGCGCGAAACGGTGAAACTGCCTTACGGTTCCCGTTTGGTGGTTGCCAACGGCGCCAAGGTGAAAGCCGGTGGCGTGGTGGCGGATTGGGACCCCTATACCACCCCGATCATCGTGGAAACAGGCGGTTCGGTACACTTCCTCGACCTTCAGGAAGGCACCACCATGAACGAACAGGTGGACGAAGCCACAGGTATGGCCTCCCGCGTGATTCTGGACTGGAAAGCCAACGCCCGTGCTACCGACATGAAGCCCAGCATTGTGCTGATGGATGCCAAAGGCAAGATTGTGACCTTGCCCAACGGTTCCCAAGCCGTGTACAGCCTGCCTGTGGGTGCGATTTTGACAGTGGACGACGGTGTGGCCGTGCAAGCGGGCGATACCATTGCCCGTATGCCGAAAGAAACCCTGAAATCGAAAGATATTACGGGTGGTTTGCCCCGCGTGGCGGAACTGTTTGAAGCCCGCAAGCCGAAAGACAGCGCTACCTTGAACGAACTCCCCGGTACGGTGAGCTTCGGGAAAGACCTGAAAGGCAAGCGCCGGATTCTGGTGACCAGCAAAGTAGAAGGCGGCGAAGCCGAAGAGCGCGAATACCTCGTGCCCAAAGGCATCCACCTGAACGTGCGCGAAGGCGATTTCATCGATGCCGGCGAAATGCTGGTGGAAGGTGCCATCGACCCACGCGACGTGCTGAAATCGCAGGGTATTGAAGCCTTGGCCGAGTACATGATCACGCAAATCCAAGAAGTGTACCAACTTCAAGGTGTGAGCATTGCCGATAAGCACATTGAAGTAATTGTGCGCCAAATGCTGCAAAAAGCCGTGGTAACACGTCCTGGCGAAACCACCTTTGTAACGGGCGAGTTGGCCGACGTGGTGGAAATCAAGGAAGAAAACGCCAAGTTGCTGAAAGCCGGCAAACAGCCCGCCGATTACGAGCTGTACCTGCAAGGTATCACCAAGGCCAGCCTCACCACGCGCAGCTTCATCAGCGCGGCGAGCTTCCAAGAAACCACCAAGGTGCTGACCGAAGCCGCCACGATGGGTAAAATGGATGGCTTGAACGGCCTGAAGGAAAACGTGATCGTGGGACGTCTCATCCCCGCGGGTACGGGCCGCCTGCTGCGCGATATGCGCAAGGGCGAACTGGCCAAAAACGTGTCGGGTGTTATTGAGTAACCGAAACGTGATAACCGACAAAATGCCGCCTTCGGGCGGTTTTTTTGTGGATAAAAATGTTTGAAATGTATAGAGTTAGGCAGTAACAGCAGGAGAAAACCCTATGAGCCAGCCCGAACGTATTGAAGCCTTGTCCGTTCTTCATCAAGCAGGAGAGATGGGGGTGAACGGGACAGCTCTTTCCAGCCAAGCTCAGCAATATCAAGCTTGGGCCGATGAACTGTTAAAAAGCCCCATTCCAGCGGCTCGCCAACTGGGTATCCTCCTCATCCATACGGCCCAAGACACCCGCAACGTCCTCACTCATATGGAAACTCTGGCCAAAGCGGCCAATACCCCAAACACGCGATAACAGCGTGGATAAAGCTTGACACCCGCCCCCAACCCCCCTATACCGCCCAAGTCTTAGGACAGGTAGTACCCGCCACGCTCCATCTGTGGGAACGGGGAAGCATATGAACCCAAAGGAGAGATTGGCAATGCCAACCATCAACCAGCTCGTGCGTAATCCACGGGTGATCCAAAAAACCAAAACCAAAAGCCCTGCGCTGAAATCCGCCCCGCAAAAACGCGGCGTGTGCACCAAGGTTTACACCACCACCCCCAAAAAGCCTAACTCCGCGCTGCGTAAAGTGGCCAAAGTGAAGCTGGTGAACGGGTACGAAGTGATTGCCTACATCCCCGGGGAAGGCCACAACCTGCAAGAACACAGCGTGGTACTTATCCGCGGTGGTCGCGTGAAAGACTTGCCGGGTGTGCGTTACCACATCGTGCGTGGTGCGCTGGATACCCAAGGCGTGAAAGACCGCAAACAATCCCGCAGCTTGTACGGCGCCAAACGCCCCAAAGCGGCCGCCAAGTAACATTTTTGATAAAATTAGGAGATTTAAGCCATGCGCCGTCGTCGCCCAGCCCCCCGGATTATTCTGCCAGATGCCAAATATGGCGATCAGGTGTTAACCAAATTCATCAACAAAGTGATGCTCCACGGTAAAAAGAGCGCGGCCGAAAAAGCCGTGTACGGTGCCTTTACCCGCTTGGAAGCCAAAAAGATGGACCCCATCAAGGTCTTCCACGACGCCCTGAACGCCGTGAAGCCCGAGCAAGAGGTTCGCAGCCGCCGCGTAGGTGGTGCTACCTACCAAGTGCCCATGCCCGTGCGCCCTACCCGCCAACAAAGCCTGGCCATTTACTGGCTGGTGGAAGCCGCCCGTAACGGCAGCGCCCGCACCATGGAAGAACGCTTGTTCTACGAACTCTCCGAAGCCAGCCAAGGCCGTGGTTCCGCTGTGAAAAAGCGCGACGACGTGCACAAAATGGCCGAAGCGAACAGAGCATTTGCCCACTTCCGCTGGTAAGCGGAATGGTGCAAATGCCTGTGAGCACAACGCGGGCCACTATGCCCGCGTAACCGTTTTACAAGGCAATCTGCGTTTGCCCATCCTCCTACGCCAAGGCTTCGGAGGACAGGCTTTCCGCTGGTAGAAATATCGTCATGGCGAGCGTAGCGTGGCCAT
>JBAQUT010000026.1:0-8350 GCA_049297695.1 Alphaproteobacteria bacterium
GCACCGCCCAACCCGCTTCATGCCCAACCCCACCCCCCGCACCACGCCAAACCGCAACACCGCCTGCCGCGTGTACTCGCTGCACGTCGGCTCAAACCGGCACCGCCGCCCCAACACCACACTCAACGTCAGCTGATACCCCCGTATAACCCCCGCCACCACCCGCCTCATACCTTCACACCCGCCGCCACTAAAACCTTCCGCATATCCTTCTCCACATACTTAAAATCCAAGGTAAGGATGGCCGCATTGGCCACCCACACCACCCACAGCCCTTGCGGCGCCTCACACGCAGAGTTCAACCGCACAACCTTATCAAAACACGCCCGCAAGCGCCGTTTGGCACGGTTGCGCTTCACCGCATTGCCAATGGCCTTGGTGCTGGCCGTAAAGCCCACACTCACCCCCGCCTCGCCCTCTTTCACCGCCCACTGCACCGTAAACCCCTGCGCCGCCACCCGCTGCCCATGCTCCCGCAGATACACAAAGTCGGAACGTTTCTTCAGGGTTGAAACTCGAATCATCTCCACCTATATACATGTGCATGAACGATAAAACAAACGTCTTATTGATTGATGATTGCGGCTTGCATAGCTCTAACTTAAAACATGCCAAAGAAGCCATGCAAGGTCACAAACAAGCTCTTATTTCTTTTGGTAATTTCAATATATGCACAGCACTAACTCCCGAAGATGCTGTTAGAGAGATTAAACGCGCCAAACACAACTTTCATGTCATCGTGTGCGATATCGACCTTGGAACTGCATCTGGCCCAAGGTTACTTCGCCAATTGAAAGAGAATAATCTATTAATTGGCCATGAGAGCTTGGCCATTTGTTCAGGTGCTTTTGAACAATCCAACAGCAATAGCCCTGAGGCCAAAGAACTTCTTTCAGAATGGGGAGTACATCGAATTATTCCTAAATCCACGGATATCAAAACCCTGTCGAACATCATAACTCAACTCGCTGAAAATTCTAAAGCTCGTCTTCGGTAAACAAAAAACCCCGCCATAAGCGAGGTTTTTATAAAATTCAACCAAACTAAGCCGAAAGACGCTTACGGCCCTTAGCGCGGCGACGTGCCAACACCTTACGGCCATCCGCCGTCAACATACGGCTTCTGAAGCCATGGCGGTTGCTGCGTACGCGCTTGCTGGGTTGGTAAGTCCGTTTGGTGGCCATGGTCGTTTCTCCTCAATATCCAAGCCCATAATGGGGCACTTAAGGCGCGTTTGCCACAATCCGCACCCGCCGTCAACACCTTTCTGCATAACCCTCTTGACGCCCCCCCGCCCGCAGGCCTAAACCTACCCCCAACACACCCATAACCAGCCAAGGAGCCCTCCCCATGTCCATGTCCCCCACTACCCGCATGTTTGTCTACGCCGTTGTCGTGGCCGATTTGTTCGCCATCGTGGGCTTTGGCGGCCGCTATATCCTCACGGGAAGCGTCATGGCCCATGCGGATGAGCAACCTATCGTGGTGGCCGCCGCCCAGCAAGCCGACCCCGCCGCCGCAGGCGCCGCCCCCGCCGAAGCCGCCCCCGCCTTCAACTACGCCACCTACACCCCCAACGTGGCCAACGGCACCAGCATTTCTGGCAAATGCAAGGCCTGCCATACCTTTGGCAATGGCGAGCCCAACCGCACCGGCCCCAACCTGTGGGGCATCGCAGGCGCCAAAGTGGCTGGCCATGCAGGCTTCGCCTACTCCGACGCCATGAAAGCCCACGGCGGCGTGTGGAGCGACGACCGCCTGATGGCCTATCTGGAAAACCCCCGCGCCAACGTCTCCGGCACCAAAATGCAATTCGCCGGTATCAAAAAACCCGAAGACCGCGCCGACCTGATTGCCTACCTCAAAACCTTGAAGTAGTCCTGAATCCATGTATAGGTTAAGGGGGTCAAGGGGGCGCTAGCCCCCTTGCGACAAAGTCGTCATGGCGAGCGCAGCGCGGCCATCTCCCCAAGTAAACATAAAAAATACAATACGCCGTGTCCCCCACGAAACAGCCCCACCCATATTCTCTTTCTTTTTCTAGAACTCTTAGCCATTTACCACTACAATCTCACCCATGATCAACATTCTCACCCCCCGTTACAACCAACAACCAACAACCAACAACACGCAGTCCGGCGCCATGTTCGGCCTCGATGCCCGTATTGCTTTGGCCATTTTCGGCATCCTGTCGGTAGTCGCAGGCGCCGCCGCCATCAACGTGCTGGGCAGCGCCGGCACCACGGCCTTGGTGACCGAGCTGAACAACATGAAAAAAGCCTACCAAGAGTTCCACCTGGCCTCGGGCGACCACACCACCCGCTTCCTGGACCTCATCGACAACACCTCCGACATCATCGGCTGGAACGGCCCGTACGTCGATTTGCTGTCGGATAAATCCCGCCAATACGGCATTTACAGCCTCGTGGAAGGCCGCCAAGACGTTCCCGGCGTTCCCCCCGTAGAGTGCAGTGAAGGCGGCGGCATCTGCTCCATCTGGCTCAAGCTCTCCAAGGTGAAAGATAGCCTTGCCGCCAACGTAGATGAAGCGCTGGATTCCGAATCCACCCCCAACAGTGGCGTGCTCCGCATCGAGTACATCCAAGGCGGCAGCGACGATATCTATTTCCTTCTGACGGCAAAAAACTAAAACGTAAAAGAAGGGGGTCAAGGGGCGTAGCCCCTTGGACGCTGAAGGCGTCATGCCCGCGCAGGCGGGTATCCACGGTTCAAACTCGGCGCGCAGCGCTTACTTACTTTTTCACCTGCGTATCCCACCAAGCAGGCCCTGTCCTCCGTAGCCCCCTGAGGGCGAAGGAGGATAAACCCCGTTGACACAAACGCTTTTCCCCCCTACTCCTAAGGCATGCAAGCCCTCATCGTCGTCGAATCCCCCGCCAAAGCCAAAACCATCGAGAAATACCTCGGCAGCGGCTACAAAGTGTTGGCCAGCTACGGCCATATCCGCGATTTGCCCAGCAAAGACGGTTCCGTGGAAGTGGATAACGACTTCGCGATGAACTACATCGTGAACCCCGACAGCGAAAAAAACATCAAAGCCATCCTCACCGAACTCAAAAAGTCCGACACCCTCTACCTCGCAACCGATCCGGACCGCGAAGGCGAAGCCATTTCGTGGCACGTGTGGGAAGAAGTCAAAAAGCGCGATCCCAAACTGGCCCTCAAGCTCAACGTCCACCGCATTGAATTCGACGAAATCACCAAAACCGCTATCCAGCACGCCGTGGCCCACCCGCGGGAACTCGCCCTCAACCTCATCAACGCCCAGCAAACCCGCCGCGCACTGGATTATCTGGTGGGCTTCAACCTTAGCCCCGTGCTCTGGCGCAAGGTCAAGGGTGGCCTCTCCGCTGGCCGCGTGCAAAGCGTGGCCTTGCGCCTTATTTGCGAACGCGAGAACGAAATCGATGCCTTCAAGGCCGAAGAATACTGGACCATCCACGGCCACTTCCTCACCCCCGAAGGCAAAACCCTGCCCAGCAATCTGGTGCACTACAACGGCGCCAAGGTGGAGAAGTTTACGTTCACAAATGAGGCCCAAGCCACCTCCGCCCACGCCCTGCTCTCCAAACAAACCTACAGCGTGACGGACTTAGAAAAAGCCGACAAACGCCGCTTCCCCAGCCCCCCCTTCATGACCAGCACCTTGCAGCAAGAGGCCGCCCGCAAGCTGGGCTTCACCGCCCGCCGCATCATGACCGCCGCCCAGCGCCTGTACGAGGCTGGGCACATCACCTATATGCGTACCGACAGCGTGAACCTCTCCACCGAAGCTTTGGGCCACATCCGTAGCCAAATCACCACCCAATACGGCGCCGCCTACCTGCCCCCCCAACCGCTCACTTACAAATCCAAGCAAAAAAACGCTCAAGAAGCCCACGAAGCCATCCGCCCCACCGAGTTTGCGGTCAAATCTGCGGGCGCCGATGACGACCAAACCCGCCTCTACCAACTCATCTGGCAACGCACCATGGCCTGCCAAATGGCCCCCGCCCGCTTGGAACAAACCACCATCACCCTCGGCTCGGCCGATACCAAACACACCTTCCGCGCCACAGGTTCTGTCGTGCTGTTCCCCGGTTTCCTCGCTGCCTACCAAAACGCGAAGGATGAAGACGTTGCCACCGACGACGACGACGAAAAAATCCTCCCCGCCGTCAAGCACGGCGATGCCATGAAAACCGAGCGCATCGAGCCCGCCCAACACTTCACCGAACCCCCGCCCCGCTACAGCGAAGCAAGCCTGGTCAAGGTGCTGGAAGAGTACGGCATCGGCCGCCCCAGCACGTTCGCCAGCATCATTTCCACCATCCAAGACCGTGGCTACGTGCGGCTGGAGAAACGCCGTTTCTACCCCGAAGACGTGGGCCGCATCGTCAACAAATTCCTCACCGAACACTTCACCCAGTACGTCGATTATAACTTCACCGCCACCATGGAAGACGAGCTGGATAGCATCGCCCGTGGCGAAACCGATTGGAAACCCACCCTCCGCAAGTTCTGGAAACCCTTCAAAGCCCTGGTGGACGATAAAACCGAAAGCGTGAAAAAATCGGATGTCACCACCGAACCCACGGGCGAAACCTGCCCCCAATGCGGCAAGCACGAACTGGTGTTCCGCTTGGGCCGCTACGGTAAATTCAAAGGTTGTTCCGGCTATCCCGAATGTACCTATATCGAAAAAACGGGCCCCACCGGCCCCGCCCCCGTCAGCATCGGCATGGCCTGCCCCAGCTGCAAAACGGGCGAGCTGCTGCAACGCACCAGCCGCATGGGCAAAGTGTTTTACGGGTGCAGCACCTACCCCACCTGCAGCTATTCGGTGTGGGATAAACCCCTGCCCACCCCCTGCCCCACCTGCCATTGGCCCATCACGGTCACCAAAATCAGCAAAAAATACGGCGAATGGCACCGTTGTCCCCAACCCGAGTGCGATTGGAACGACAACAAAGAAGCGGCCGATGCCACCGCCGCCTTCCGCGCCCGCTTCACCAAGGGGAAAGAAGCCAAAGCCGCCGTGTTAGCCCGTAAAAAGGCCGAGAAAGCCGAGGCCAAAAAAGCCGCCCGCGCTGCAGCAAAACCCCCCACAAAAACCCCAACCAAAGCCAAACCAAAACCCAAAGCTGCCAAAAAATCAAAATAATCCTTGATTTTTTATCATTGCATACACATACTCCTTGAACAACTAAGGAGAAGTTAAATGTCCCGCACAGCTGCAACTTTTACCGTAATTGCCCAAATTGCCGCGTCCAGCAGCGCTTTTGGACAGCCCCTTTCAGGTCCTCAATGTACGGCAATGAAAGCTGCTACGCTTGAATGCCTTAACGGTATAAACACTGGCAAAGTATCTCATGACATATGCTTGGCTCGTACAAATACTTACATTGCTGTTATGGGGGCTATTATAAAAGCTCCAAGCGCAGAAGATATTGCTCAGATGCAAAAATTATCCAATGATAAAGCATTTTTAGCCTTATCTCAGGCCTGTTTAGGTGAACAAATGAAATTTATGGATGACGCTATAAACCAGTTTAAAAAACTTCGGGATGATTTGAAGTCTCCCCAACCTTCCACTTGCACACCCGGCCAAACCTGCCCTCGCGGTTAGATCTTTCCAACCCCCTCCAAAAACAACCCCCACACCATCATCCCCTTCTTCAACTGCCCAAGGTCGTACTTCTCGTTGGGGGCATGCAGGTCGTCATCCCCTAAGCCAAAACCCAACAACAGAACAGGCCTGTTCAAAGTTGCCTGAAACGCCGCCGCAATGGGGATGCTCCCGCCCTCCCGCATAGGCACAGGCGCCACGCCATACACCGCCTCCATGGCCGCACGGGCCGCCACCATCATCGGGTCATCCCACGCCGTCATCATGCCTTGTCCGGCGGAAAGCACCTTCATTTCCATGCGATGCCCCGCGGGCAACACGCGCCGCAAGGCAGCCTCCAGCCACCCCGCTACGGGCGCAGGGTTCAGGTTGGGCGGCAACCGAAGGCTCACCTTGGCCGTGGCTTGGGCAGGTATCACGGTTTTAGCACCTTCTCCCACAAACCCGCCTTTTATCCCATGCACTTCCAACGTGGGGTACAGCCCCCTCCGCGCATAAGGCGAAACCTCGTTCATCCCTACCAGTTCCCCCACCCCCATCTCGTCTTTCAAGGTTTGGGTGTAGTTCAAGGGGTCGGCCTTCCAAAACGCCTGCTCATCCGCCGTCGCCACAGGCACCGCCGCCATAAGTTCGGGGATATGAATCACCCCATCCTCCCCCTTCAGCTTGGCTACCATCAGCGCCAAGGCATGCAAGGGGTTGGGGGCCACACCGCCGTAATGGCCGCTGTGCAAATCGGTTTTGGCCCCGCGCACGGTTATCTCGGTGTAAACCAGCCCGCGCAAACTGCTGCAAATGCTGGGCTGGGTGGGGCCCACCATGCTGGTGTCGCACACCATCACGGCATCGCACGCCAGTTCCGCCCCGTGGCTCCGCACATAAGCATCCACGGCTTCACCACCCGTTTCTTCCTCGTGCTCCACCACAATTTTCACATTCAGCGGAATCTCGCCATACACCGCCTTCAGCGCCCGCAACGCCCCCAGCCACACCATGCACTGACCTTTGTCGTCGTTGGCTCCACGGGCATAAAGCTTCCCGTTCCGAATCTCCGGTTCAAACGGCGCACTCACCCATTCATTCAGCGGATCCACAGGTTGCACATCCCCATGCCCATAAATCACCACGGTGGGTTTATCGGGGTACGGGCAACGGCTGGCCACCACCAAGGGCAAGCCCTCCGTTTCCACTACCGCCGCATCGTCAAACCCAAGGTCACGCAAGGTATCCCGCATCCACGCAACTGCTTTCCGCACATCGCCATGGTGCTCCGGCAGCGCCGAAATACTCGGTATCCGCAACCAAGCCTTCAAATCTTCCACGCAAGCCTCAAACCCCTGCTCCACCGCCGTGCGCACATCCAGCTTGGTCATGGCCCTACTCCACCAACGTATGTTTGGCCTTGCCACGCAAAGCATCCACAATGCTGCCAACCTCGCACACCATCAGCGGCAGTTTGTGCTCGCGGCACAACGCAATGGCCGCCCCGTCCATCACCTTCAAGTCTTGCACCAACACGTCTTTGTACGTCACGCGGGCCAAATGCTTGGCTTTTTTGTCCTTCTTGGGGTCGGCGGTGTAAATGCCGTCTACCTTGCTGGCCTTAATCAACACGTCGGCGCCAATCTCAATGGCGCGCAACGCCCCCGCACTGTCGGTGGTGAAAAACGGGTTCCCCGTCCCCGCCGCAAAAATAATCAACCGCCCTTTTTCCATGTGGCGCATGGCACGGCGCCGAATGTACGGCTCGCACATGGCAAACACGCTCACCGCACTCATCACGCGGGTGTCCACCCCCTTGCCTTCCAACACGCTTTGCAAGGCCAAGGCGTTAATAACCGTCGCCAGCATCCCCATCTGGTGCGCCTGCGCGGGCGCAATGCCCGTTTTGGCCACTTCGGCCCCCCGTATCATGTTGCCGCCGCCAATCACCACAGCCACTTGCACACCGGCCTTTTGCAACGCCTTCAACTCGTCGGCAATGTCCTCAATGGCATGAACATCCAAAATCTCGTGGTCATGGCCCTTCTTCAGCCCCTCCAACCCCGCCAACCGCTCGCCACTCACCTTCACCAACACCCGCTTGTAGGGCAACTTGCCAGTTATTTTCTTCGCCATAAAAAAGCCTCCTATTTGAAAGGAGGCTGATAGATTTACACCAAAAGGTCAAGCCGTGCGGGTGTTATCTGCTCGAACAATATAGTCATCGGGGTCAATCATAGCTTCAGCTTCTCGAAACAATACGGCGTCAGCCATCACACGAGGATGTCCATTGTGATAAGCCCAACGAAGTTTAAACCGACGCTCCAAATTTTCCTCCGTCACTCTCGCAATCAAAACTTTATCATCAAACGTATAAGGCGAACTTGTTAAGGATAAAAATGTTTGAATCGTTCCAATTCTGTCTGTCTTCATAAACTTACGCCCCGCTTCAACTATGGCTGACGAACGCCCATAAGGAAGAAGAAACACTCCAATATAGGCACCATCCCACGTCCAATATGCCGAGTTTTTATATGTCGCGTCAGGTTTATCAAAAGCCAACTCCCCATTGCTCGTCATCCAATGAACAGCTTTACCGTTTTCACTCCCATGAACCAACGCAGGAACTAAATGTTTCATCTCCCAAGCCAAGTGTTGAGGGACATCTTTTTTCACAGGGTACGTCATATCAAACATCCTTCTAGTTTACTTACAAGTATACCTAACACATCCGCCCCC
>JBAQUT010000027.1:0-53137 GCA_049297695.1 Alphaproteobacteria bacterium
CACCACAGGCAAGCCTTGGGCTTTCACCTTCATCAACTTCAACGTTTGGGCCACCCCCGCCGCCGTGATGGCACACAGGGTGGCCATACCATCCGGCGTGCCAATAACCTTGTTCAAGATCCCGTCAAACTCATGCCGGTGCGCACTCCGGGGCAACTTTTTCCCAAAAAATCCAATATCTTTCATCACCCCTGCCACCACGGCCTTATCCGCCATGCCCAACAGCGCAATCCGCCCGTTGCGGTCAAAAGCTTTCTTCTCCCACCGCTGCATCCACAGGTCGCACAACCCCACACCAGGCCCACAATCCGCCGCTAAAATCTCACCCTTGGGTCCAAAATACGTCAGGTTAGCCACCCCACCCAAATTGAGAACAGCAACATCTTTTTCTTTTCTTTGACCTCTGACCTTAGACCTAAGACCTACCAAAACAGCCTTATGAAACAACGGCACCAACGGCGCCCCCTGCCCCCCCGCTGCCATATCCCGCCGCCGGAAATCACTCACCACGGGCACCCCAACCAGTTCCGCCAACAGGTGAGCATCCCCCAACTGCCACGTCAAACCTTCCTGCGGCAGGTGGCGGATGGTCTGCCCATGCATCCCCACCACCTCCACACCCTTCAAACTACCAAGCTTCCGCACCGCTTTCACGTATAACCGCGTAATCGCCTGCTCCACCCGCAACACCTCGTCCAACGCCGCACTCTCACCTTTGGCCAAGGCCATCGCCCGCGCCTTTAATGCGGGGGGGTACGCCACAAAGGCCTTTCCCAACAACTCCACATGGTTTTCTCCATCCGTCCGCACCAGCACGGCATCCACACCGTCCATACTCGTTCCACTCATCAAGCCCACAGCCTTGTACAAACGGCGTACTTTACGTTTCATAACGGGCAGTCTATAACAACGGCCATGAACACACCAGCGACACCTATCCCAGCCCACATTCTCACCGAAGCCAAACGGCAACACGCCATTCTCTCTCAAGGTACTGCCCAAATCCTTCCAGGCCCCGATGCTAATGGGTTAGATGGCCTTCACCATAAACTTATCCAGTCCCTAACAAACCAACGTCCTCTCAAGGTTAAACTTGGAATGGACCCAACCGCCCCCGATCTTCACTTAGGCCATACCGTCGTGCTCAACGGCATGCGCCGCTTCCAAGATCTTGGCCACATCGCCCAACCTTTGATTGGCGACTATACGGCCCGTATTGGAGACCCAGCTGGCCGTAACAAAACCCGCCCCCCTTTGTCGGGCGAACAAATCGATGCCAACGCCCAAACTTACTACAACCAAATCTTTAAGGTTTTAGATAACAATCCTGCTAAATTGGAGCTTCTGTACAATGGCAGCTGGTTAAAAAACCTCAGCTTTGCCGATACCATCAAACTTTGCGCCCAAGTTACCGTGGCCCAAATCATTGCACGGGAAGATTTTGCAAAGCGCCTTGAAGAACAAACCCCCATATCCATGCACGAACTTCTCTACCCTATTATGCAAGGTTACGACAGTGTCGCCATGGAGTGTGATATTGAATTCGGCGGCACAGACCAAACATTCAACTGCCTCATGGGCCGTCAATTGATGGATGCCCGCAGTATGGCCCCCCAGATTGTTATGACTTTCCCTCTGCTGGAAGGACTGGACGGAACTGAAAAAATGTCCAAATCCAAAGGCAACTATATCGGTATCGCTGAAAATCCGACCGACATGTACGGAAAAACCATGAGCATTTCCGATACTCTCATGAACCGCTGGTACGATTTACTGACCGATATTCCCGCAACCGAACGCCCCAACCACCCCATGGACGCCAAAAAGAAACTGGCTTTCATTCTGACAGAACGATTCCACGATACAGCCGCCGCTACAATCGCCGCCGAATCTTTCACCCAACGCTTCAGCAAACGAGATATCACCGTTGGAGCAGAAGATTATCGTATTGATGCAACTATGTTAGAAAGTGCGCTGTTCATGCTTGTGTATTATTCTAAGGCCGCCGAGTCCAAATCCAAAGCACGAGCTCTTGTTGAACAGGGCGCTGTTCGTATTAACGGAACAACCTTTAGAGACCCTATGGCTCGGGTGAATATGTGTATTGAAACAGTTTACTCTTCGGGGAAAGACACTATCTTTGAGGTCGGTAAACTCTTTGCCCGCAGACTTATCATCTAAGCACATTGCAAAAAGAACTACGCCCTGCTGGTGCACGCTAACTAACTAAAACCGTTCGTCGTTCAACTTCTCAAAATACCCCACCACACGCCCCCACACATTGGGGCGTTGGGCTTGGGCCGTTTTTTCGTCATGCATCCGCATGTTTTCCCCCACCCGCACCAAAGCCTTCATACCGTTTAAAACCCAATGTATCTGGTCTTCATCGGCACACTCACCCCGTACAACGCACTCCAAAAATTGCTCCCCTTGCACACGCATAAAATCCGAACCTTTCAATACCGAAAGAAACGGCATTACACATTGGTTCACACCATCGCAGTACGCACGGTTATCAGAATACGTTGGGTGGTTCACATCAACAGGGTTGTTATACTCATCTTCCATGCTTCGACATATTTTAGAAGCCTCCATCCCCAAACGGGCGGCACAATCATCCCATTGGCGCAACACGTCATAACTATCCACGCTTTTCAAGCGATCTATAACCAGCCGTGCCCGCGCCAACATCTTGCGGTTGTAAGGCCCAAAGGCAATGTTCTGTGTCATGTAAAACTTTTTACCCTATTTTGTGCCCAATGTATACCCACCCCCCTTGCACTAGCATACAACTTTGTATATGGTGCACAGCAAGACCACTAAAAACAACAAAAAACAGGGGAGTAAACAAAGGGATGAGCAAGTATATGAGCCAACAGCAAGGTAACCTGGACAGCATGGTGCGCGAGTCGCTCCGTCAAAAGATCATCGCCGGTGAAATGGAAGGTGGCTACCACCTGTCCGAACTGAAGATTTCTAAAGAATATAATGTGTCCCGCACACCTGTGCGCGAAGCCCTGTGCGCCCTGTGCGCCGATGGCCTGGTGGAAATGGTGCCCCACCGCGGCGCCTTTGTGGCCCACGCCGCCCCCCACAGCAAAACCGATCAAATTACCGCCTATACCTTGTTTATGGGTTTGGCTGCCAAACAGGCTGCCGAAAAGGCCAACATCGAAATGCTGATGGACTTGGAAACCGCTTTCGCCTTTGCCAGCGACACCTCCAAAACCAGCACGGCCGATTACATCAGCCAGTTTGAAACCGCGATGGATATGGTGGAAAAAGTGGCCAACAGCCCCACGATTTCCGAATCTATTTCCATGGTCAAACGCCGCACCAACATGGTGGAGTTCTTCGCCCAAGCCAGCACCCAACGTGCCGAGGTGAACACGCAGATGAACCTGCTGCTCGCCGCTTTGAAACGCAAAAAGGCTGACAGCGCTGAAAAATCCATGCGCCAAGTTACCCAACAACTGGCCAACGCTTACATCGCCAGCCGCCGCAGCACCGGCAGCCAGGCCGAAAGCGTGACCGAAGGCATGAACCAAGCCTTTGCTCCCAAAGAGTACAAGCGCACCCACACCAGCCGCAACAGCGCCAACTAAGCGGCCTGTAGTAGTATGTTTAAAAAGGCCCTTTTAAGGGCCTTTTTTAGGGGTTAAGGGGGCGTAGCCCCCTTGCGGAGGCGTCGTCATTGCGAGGATCCAAAGCCACCCCCCTTGTGGGGTGGCGGGTGACGACGCAATCTTCCAACTTCCAAAAACCCGATGTTCTTCCTTTAAACATATTTATACTTCTCATTTCCCCTTGAAACCCACCCCCAAAGTGCTACTTTAAAACTGTAAGCAAAGGTATGCAGCCATGACCTACTTCCTCCTCATCTCCCTCCCTCTCATGATGGGCGCGGCGCTGATCGGGGCATGGTTCAAAATATCCCCCTACATTCTTGCCGTCATCCTCATCCTTCTCGGCGCCACGTGGCTGTTCGGGTAATCCCGTCTTACATCGTGTCAGGCGGCAACGGGTAAGCCTCCCCCGTCACGCCTTCCCACAGTTGCATGGCCGCCATGTTCCCCTGAATAGCCCTGGCCAAAACACTCACCATCGCCACATCGCCCTTCACCACCGCCCACATACCCGCGGCATCGGCCAACCATCCTTCCACCCATAGGCTGTCCACCAAATCCCGGTCATCGGGGTTCATCACGGGGTACAAGCGTGCCGTCAACGGCATCCGCGCCCGCGCCAACGTAGCGTCCCACGGGGCTACCAACAAGCTCATCACCAAAGGTGGTACAGCTCCCTGCATATCCCCCGCCTTCTCTTTCTGCTCAGATAAATCCATCCATCCACCACTCCACATCGGGTTAGCAGCCAACACATCTTCCAAAGCACCAATCTTACCACGGGGCATCATCCACGCTCCAAACCCAGCTAAAGCCATGCACCCTGCCAACAGCCCTATCATCCATACCCTGGGCCATCCAGCACTCTCACTCCGCTGAGGCATACTTTGGGCCAACGCCATTCCCACCACAGGGCCTACCACTCCCACCATCCACACAGGCGCCCCACCCCGCACCAACCACCACAAGCTTAATCCCATCATCGCCACCCCTAACGCCGGGTACACCACCCCCCGCCGCCGCAATCTCATACCCCGCACAAACATAGCCAGCATAACTAATACCAATACCCCCGCCAATATCGCCACAGGGAATCCAACATCCATCAGCACCCGCACCCAGGGCGCCATACCAAGCTCACCCTGCCCCGCACGAGCCATCATGGCCAAAGCCCCGTCAGAGGCCCCCATTCCCACCCCCAACCAGGGGTTCGCCATCGCCACCTCCCACCCTTGGCGCACGGCAGGCCATGGGCTTCCTTCAACCCCTTGCACTACCACCATACATGCCAAACCAACCACAGCAAGGGCATGAAGCCATTGCGGCCGTACCACCATGTTCATCAACGCCTGCCAGCGCTCCGCCGCCCCTACTCGCCTGCGGCTGGGTATTTCTCCCACCCGCTCCAGCAAACACGCCACATGCAACACCAGCGCTACCTGTACCAACGCGCCTTCCCATACCGTTCCAACCGTGGCCAACCATGCAAGCCCTTTCAAAGTACGTGTCGCATTTTCTCTCTCCAATCCAACCCCATACCCAAGCCCTACTAATCCCACAACCCCAAGGCCAAACAGAGTATAAACATAGTTCATACAAGGGTTTAAGCTGATGTTCCCCGCCAAAGGCCGCTCCAACACCGCCGCCGCCTGCACCCACACAGGGTTTGCCGCCCATGCCACCATAAGGGGTAAATCCATAGCCTGAACCACCCCCAGCACAACCATAGCTAAACCTAAGCCCACCATAACCTTACACATATATCTTTTTTCCATAAATAACGCCTCTCAGGGGTTTACATCGCCTATTTTGCATACTATATAGCGCTCATAGGGTGTGGCATCAAGCCTACCTTAAATTCAGGGGACAAACCATGTTCAAGCCATTTTTGACCATTGCAATCGTAGCATTGGCAACAACCAGCAGCTTGGCCAATGCGGCAACTGCACCTTTAACCGTTTCAGCAACCACAGCCACCACATGCACAACCGTGCAGGTTCAAACCCACGCCACCAGCCTTATTGCAGCGGCCAACAAAGAAGCCCGTAAACCTCTGTACTCCAGTATTTTTAGTGGTTGCGGCAACGCTTCTGCCGTAGCGTTGATGAACAACGTTAAAGCAGGCACAACCCCCGCTCAATCCAAAACCATTTTGGAAGAAATCCTGGCCTACCTGCGCGGCCAAAAAGGCACCGAAGATACTATCGCCCAACTGGTGGATGGCAATGGTGACCTGTTGGCCTTGGCTGGCAGCGATGTTGAGCCTGCAGGCGGCCCCGATGATGGTGCCAACCAAGATTTCGGCACGAACGACGATGGCACGTTGGAAAACCCCGCCCAAGTCAGCGGCAACCAACCAGCTGCCAAACCACCCGAACAACCACCCGTTTTGCAATAACCACAATGTAACAGCCTTGCGTTAGGCTGTTACATTGTCTGAAACTTAGTAAATGATAAATTGAGGGAGATTCTTATGAACACAACTAAAACCAGCCTTCTGGCTCTTGCACTCACCACGGTTGCTAGCTTGGCCACGGCCGAAATGCAAAACACCAACCGCTACAGCATCAACGAGCGCGTACCGATGAACGCCACCAAATACCGCGCCGAAACATCGGTTGTTCCTGTGAGCCAACGCGTTGCCAAAGAAAATGCCCCTCTGGGCGTGCGTGCCGGCAGCTTTGTGGTAACCCCCAAGGCCGACCTGGAAGAAACCTACAACGACAACGTGTACGCCACCAAAAACAACACCAAGAGCGATTTCATCACCACGGTTCGCCCCGAAGTTGCCGTTCAAAGCAACTGGAGCCGCCACGCCCTGAATGCTTTGGCCCGTGCCGAAATGAATAAATTTGCCGATAACTCCTCCGAAAACACCAACAACACCGCTCTCGCTATCGATGGCCGCGTGGATGTGATGAAAGAAACATCCCTGGGCGGCGGAGTATCTTGGGTTCGCAACCACGAAGAACGTGGCGATCCTAACGCCATCGGTAGCAGCGTGGAGCCTACAGCCGTCGACACCAAAACCGCTCGTTTGGGTGCCTACCGTGGTCTGGGCCGCTTCAACGTGCGCGTAGATGGCGAAGCCAAAACCATCGACTTCAAAAACGGTTACACCACCACTGGCGGCACAGTGAACAACTCATTGCGTGATCGCAACGAATACCTCACCAGCGCCCGCGTAGGCTACAAAGCCACTCCTGGAACCGAAGTGTTCGTCAAAGGCGAAATGGACAACCGCGTGTACAACCAAAAAGGCGGTACAACGGTTAACCGCAGCAACCACGGCGATAAAATCGTAGTGGGTCTGGACATGGAAATGACTGGCAAAACCAAAGCCGAAGTGTACGGCGGTGTTATGAGCCGTAACTACGTGGATCCTTCCTTGAAAGACAACAGCGGGTCTGCAACCTACGGTGCCAAACTTCTCTGGAACGCCACCGATATTACCAGCGTTATGGGTAGCATCGACCGTAGCATTGAAGAAACGTCCCTCGCCAACAGCTCCGGTTACGAAAACACCTCGTACCGTCTGGGCGTTGAGCACTCTGTGATGCGCAACACCGTTGCCAACGCAGGCCTGGGCTACACCACCAGCGATTACAAAGGTACGGGCGTTCAACGGAACGACGATGTGCTTATGGCCAACGTCGGCGCAAAATACTACTTCAACCGTAACTTCTCAACGGGCGCAAGCTACGAGTTCCGCAACCGCGACAGCAACATCGCCAACGGTGGTTACGACCGTAACGTGTTCATGCTGCGCCTCACCGGCACTTACTAAGCCCTTACGGGTGTTACCAAAGGGGGCTACGGCCCCCTTGTTGTTATAAGGCTAACGGATTATAACACGCTTACCAACCAAGGAGATTTCCCATGTTCCGCACGCTGCTTGTCATCACCACCCTCGCCGCCACCACAGCCATCGCGCAAGATTTCTCAGGCGGCCTCACCGGCATGGGCCACGGTGGAACCTCCGCCCCTTCGGATGCTTCCCGCAGGGAATGGCAGCAACGCAACGCTGCCGCCGCCGAAGCCGCCGCTAAAGGCGTCGCAAGCGTTCCCGCCGCCAGTATCCCCGAAGCCAGCAGCGCCATAGTCGGCTCCTACACTCTTGGAGCGGGCGATAAAGTCCGCATCACCGTGTACGGTGAAGAAGATTTGTCGGGTGAATTTGAGGTGGATGGCACCGGCCGCCTCTCCTTCCCCTTGGTGGGCGATATCCAAGCTGGCAGCCGCACCCCCCGCGAGGTTGAAAAAGCCATTACCGACAAACTCAACACCGGCTACCTGGTCAACCCCCGCGTCAACGTCGAAGTTCTCAATTTCCGCCCCTTCTTTATTTTGGGCGAAGTCAACAAACCCGGCAGCTACCCGTACGTGAACGATATGTCGGTCATCTCCGCTGTGGCACTAGCAGGCGGCTACACCGCCCGCGCCAAAACCGGCAACGTGTACCTTAAAAAAGCCGGTACAACCGATGAAACCAGCGTAACCGAAGACACCAAAATCCAACCCGGCGATGTCATCCGCGTCGACGAACGGTTTTTCTAAACAACATACCCCTCCACTTCCTGTAAGAGGGGGGTATTGACAAGCTCCCCTCCCCTCGGTCACGATGAAGCCATGCAGATACTTGATAAATCCCTTGTTTCTCAAGCACCCCTCCTTACATCACAACGAGATATCAACGACGTGGCCTCAGGTACAGGTGAAGGAGCCGATATAGCCCGTACCCTTGTTAACCTTGGCAATCAACTTCAAAATCTCCTCGATAAAGCCGACGCCTTTTTAAATACCCAGCGTTAATTAGTATGCTCCATCCCGACTACGACCTTCTTGAACAAAAACTGTTAGAACTTGGTCGCCAAGAGCGTCTTCTGGAAGACAAGCTCCAAGCCATCAAAATCTATATAAAACAAACTATCCAACAGAGCCACCTTGAAGATGCCGACACGGCATGGAATATGTACGAAGAACTCCGTTCAGCCCTCACTCACATCAAATCACAAATTACTCCCTTAGAAAGAACCCTCTACTCTCTCAACCGCAAACGAAATTGAAGCTGTTTAACTCCCTACCCCCGCCACCACCCGCTCACCACCTCCGCCAACGCACGGCTAATCCCCTCCACCCGCATCAACTCTTCCACGGCGGCGTTTTGAATGCCCTCCACGCTCCCAAAATGCAGCAGCAAGGCCTTCTTTTTGGCAGGCCCAATGCGGGGGATGCCATCCAACGCACTCTGCACCAACGCCTTGGCCCGCTTGGCCCGATGGAACGTAATCGCAAAGCGGTGGGCCTCGTCCCGTATCCGCTGCAACACAAAAATCAACGGGCTGTTGTACCCAATGGGCAGCTGTACAATCTTAAAAGTGTCGTCATGGCAAGCCGAAGGCGTGGTCATCTCATTCTGTTGCTCTTGGCGTGAGATGCCGTCGCGTTGCTCGCCATGACGAAGCGGCCGCGCCCACCAAATCACCTCCAACCCCTTGTCCCGCTCTTCCCCCTTGGCAATGCCGCACACGGCCACTTTACCCGCCACCACATCCGCATGGTCGCCCAACACCTCCAACGCCACACCTACCTGCCCCTTCCCCCCGTCAATCAACACCACATCCGGCAAACTCCCCTTGGCCACCCGCCGCTCCAACACTTCCCGCAACATGGCGTAATCGTCGGGTGTATCCTTTGTTTTGATGGCATATTTACGGTACTGCCCCCGCCGCATACCCTCTGGCCCCGCCACCACACAACTCCCCACTGCCTGACGCCCCTGGGTGTTGGAAATATCATAACATTCCACCCGGTCCAACACCCCCAACCCCAACATACCGCGACATTCCTCCAACTGGGCGCTCCAATCCCCCGCTTCTTCCACTTTGCGACGCAACGCTTGGCGGGCGTTGTGTTCGGCCTGCTCCACAATCAGTTTTTTGTCTCCCCCGCGCATGGGGTGCTCCAACACCACTTTCCGCCCCGCACTCACCGCCAACGCCTCCATCAACATCTCGTGCTCGGCGGGCATCACGTTCACCACCACCCGCAGCGGCGGCACACGGCTGGTGTAATGCATGGCCAAAAACACACGCATCAACTCGGCATCGTTTTGCACATCATCACCATAGCTTGGCGTAAACATATGGTTCCCCACATGCTGCCCGTGCCGGTAATAAAACGCCTGAACCCCCACCTTCCCCCCCTCATGCACCAACGCAAACACATCCGCTTCGTCCAAGGCATGGGTCATGGCCGTGCTGGCGCTGCTCACACCGCTCAGGGCTTTGATGCTATCCCGCACCGCCGCGGCACCTTCATAATCTAACCTATCCGCCTTAAACGCCATCTGCTCTTGCAAGTGGGTTAGCACCTCCTGCCGCTCCCCCTTCAAAAACCGCTTGGCCTGCACCACCGTCGCCATATACGCCTCGGGCGCAATCTTCCCCACACAGGGCCCGCTGCACCGTTTGATGTCATACTTCAAACACGGCCGCGTGCGGTGCGCAAACACAGTATCTTTGCACGTGCGCAACTTAAACGCCCGCTCCATCACATCCAACGTGGCGTACACGCTGCTGGCGCTGGGGTATGGCCCAAAATATGTGCCTTTGTGCTTTTTAGGCCCCCGATGCGCCCGTATCAGCGGCGTCGGCTCGTCGGTGATCACCACGCTCACATAGCTGGCATCGTCCCTAAAAATAATGTTGTACCGCGGCTTCAAACTTTTAATCAAATTGGCTTCCAACAACAAGGCTTCCACCTCGGTGCGGGTTTCCACCACCACCAGCTCGCGGGTTTCAAACACCATTTTGCGTATGCGCCCGCCCATCCGCTCCGGCTGGGTGTAACTGGTCAACCGCGCCTTCAGGTTTTTGGCCTTCCCCACATACAACACCTCACTCCGCCCGTTCAGCATGCGGTACACCCCCGCCCCCGTTGGCAACCCCGCCAGTTTTCCCTTCAGAAGCTCAAGGCCATCATCCATGGGTACTTATACCTCGCCTTACCCTATCTTGTCGCGGGGGTTAAGGAAGGTATTTTATCTATGAACATAGAACTATTTCTAGAATTTATAGATTACGATCATCCAATATTTTTATACTTCTTTCCTCTAAAACTCCATCGATAAACTTCCGAAGACCACTAAAAAACATTTCTCTGATTTCTGGGTGCTCTATCTGGGGCGCATGGCGCGCATGGGGAATCGAAAGTATCTGCGAACCAATCGATGTAGCTAATTTTTTTGTCTTTTCTGGAGAGATATATGGATCCATATCCGATACGACCATAATGGTAGGTTTTTGAAGCTTTTTACCTTGATCCGCAAGATTTTTTACATTGTCCGTATAAGCAATAACCGAAGAGGCAAATCCCCATGTTGAACCACCCATAACTTTATCTGGATGTGCTGCAAATGTTTCCCGACGCTCCTCATGACTCAACACATTCGTAGTTATAGGGTTGTTATTAAATGATCGGGTCACTGGATTAACATGTCGTTGCCCACGAGCAGGACCATCTGGGTTAATCTTTCCCATAATATTGGCATAAAAACGCTGGGCTGGTTCAGGTATTGGGCGACCTATTAAGGGCCAGGGTGTTCGCCAATTAATGGCAAGCATGGGATTTACCAAAATATGTCCAGCAAATTTATCTTCAAGATGTGGGCGTGTCAAAAACGTATGCAGAGCAACTCCAGCACCCATAGAAAACGTGGCAGAAAATGTTGGTAGTTCGCGATTGCTCTCCCACGCCGTACCCGAAACAACACTCTCAAGGGAGTCGTCGTAGATTGCCATGTTAGGGATATGGACATACCTCCCATCCTTCGAAAAACGACCATTCATCGGATGCCCTTGCCCAGGCCATTCCATCATCAAAACATCATAGCCACGTTGATGGACTTCCCTGATGGTATCTTCATAAAGCTCAAAAAAATCTCCCCGCCCAATAAGCCCAAAAAGACGGGCGCGAGGGTTTTCTGCTTTCAATCGCCAAAGACGTACAACTTGTCCTTGTGACAAGGCCCCTGACGGAGGCAAGCCAAGAAACGACTCTTCAACAGGTAAAGGTGTTGTTACCATAATATGACTCTTTCTTAAATGTGGCGACAATATGCATACAGATAAAAGGTGTGTCAACATAACAATATTCAAACCAAACCGCCACTCTTCCAAATCACTATCCCCGTTTCCTGTGGATAACTCTGTGCCCAACCCACCAACCCCCCACCATTTCCGCCCCGCCCAACCCCGCCACCACCCTCTGCCCAAAACCCAAGCACTGTATTTTATATATTGAATTTCAATATATTAACCAGAATCACAACACTTTACAAAAACCTTACAAACCTTACCCCATTGATTTTCCAAACCTGGGGACAATGCCCAAACTTCAACCACCCGCTTGACACTACGCCGTTTCACTCAATCCCCCCATTTTCAATTCAAGAGCTTCAAGTTCTCTCAGACGGTCTCTCAAACTGGCCGCTTTTTCAAAATCTAGGTCAGAAGCCGCTTTGAACATCATCTTCCTTACCCCATCAATCTCCTTGGGCAAATCGGTAATCCCCAGCCGCAAGGCATCCCGCGCGGCCTCACGGGATGCCTGCAACACATCCTGCTCTCTCCCCGCCCCCACAATGCCTTGGGTCACAGCCCGCACGGTGCTTACAGGCACGGTGCCATGCTCCACATTGTAGGCCAGTTGCACCTCCCGACGCCGCCCGCATTCCACCAACATGGCTTTGATGCTGTCCGTCTCCTTGTCCGCGTACAACACCGCCCGCCCTTCCACGTTCCGCGCCGCCCGCCCCACGGTTTGAATCAGGCTTGTCGCCGAGCGCAAAAACCCTTCCTTGTCGGCATCCAAAATGGCCACCAAGGCCACTTCGGGGATGTCCAACCCCTCCCGCAACAAGTTAATGCCCACCAGCACGTCGTACACGCCCAGCCGCAAATCCCGCACAATCTCGGCCCGCTCTAAGGTTTCAATGTCGCTATGCAAATAGCGCACCTTCATGCCGTGCTCATTCAAGTAACTGGTCAACTGTTCGGCCATCTTCTTGGTCAAGGTCGTCACCAAGGTACGGAACCCTTTGGCCGTCGTCCGTCCAATCTCGGCCATCACATCGTCCACCGCCGTTGCTCCCTGCAAATCCTCGATTTGCAGCTGGGGCAACGAGCGCCCTTCCGAAGCCTTGGCGAAGGAGGGCTGCCCTTTGGTCATACGTTTAATCGTCACCACAGGGTCCACCAAATACGTCGGCCTCACCACTTGCTCGGTAATGGCAACAGAGTCGTCATGGCGAGCGTCCGCGTGGCCATCCCCCTCCTTTACCCCCGCAAGCCTCAGTTCCCAAGGGGCAGGAGTGGCTGAAACATACACGGTCTGCTGCCGCCGCGCATCCCACTCCTCAAACGTCAACGGGCGGTTATCCACCGCGCTGGGCAACCGGAACCCATAATCCACCAACGTCCGCTTCCGCACGGCATCCCCGCGGCTCATCCCGCCAATCTGGGGGATGGTCACGTGGCTTTCATCCACAAACACCAAGGCATCTTGGGGCAAATAATCAAACAACGTGGGCGGCGGCTCGCCAGGCGCACGGCCTGTCAGGTGGCGGCTGTAATTTTCAATCCCCTTGCAGGTGCCCGTGGCATACAGCATTTCCAAATCAAACTGGGTGCGCTCGCGCAACCGCTGTTCTTCCAACAATTTGCCTTGGGCGGTCAATTCCGCCAAGCGCTCCTTCAACTCCGCCTTAATGGCCGTAGCGGCGCTGAACAACGCAGGCTTCGGCGTCACATAGTGGCTGTTGGGGTACACAAACACTTCTTGTTCCTTGCCAAACACCTCGCCCGTCAGGGGGTCAAACCCCACAATGGCCTCAATCTCATCCCCAAAAAACACCACCCGCCACGCCGAGTCTTCTACGTGACTGGGGAAAATCTCCACCATCTCCCCCTTGGCGCGGAACATCCCCCGCTCCAGCACAAACTCGTTCCGCGTGTATTGCAAATCCACCAATTTGGTCAGCAACACGTCGCGGTCAATGGCATCTCCCACCTTCAGCGGCAGTACCATGCGCTCGTAGTATTCCCTATCTCCAATCCCGTAAATGCAGCTGACGGATGCCACCACAATCACGTCCCGCCGTTCAATCAACGCCCGCGTGGCGCTGTGGCGCAACCTATCAATCTGCTCGTTAATGTCCGCCGTTTTTTCAATGTACGTATCGCTGCGGGGCACATAGGCTTCGGGCTGATAGTAATCGTAATAACTTACAAAATACTCCACGGCATTGTGGGGGAAAAACGCCTTGAATTCCTCATACAGCTGCGCCGCCAAGGTTTTGTTGTGGGCCAAAATAAGCGCAGGCTTTTGGGTTTGGGCAATCACGTTGGCCATGGTGAAGGTTTTGCCGCTGCCCGTCACCCCCAGCAGCACGCTGTCCCGCCGCCCCGCGTTTACCCAGCGTACCAAGTCGGCAATGGCTTTGGGCTGGTCGCCCGCGGGCTGGTAGGCCGTTTCCAACTGCAAAGCTACATTCTGGGTCATGTTGATTACCGTAACACAACTCCTAGGCCTTGCCTAGCGCTTTTGAACGCCCTATATCAACATGTAGCATGAAACGCCCCAATCCCCGCGCCGAGCTTAAAGCCTCCACGGCCAACAAACACCCCGACGTGTTCGCCCATACCGCCGCCCAGCTGGCCAGCACCATTTTGCCCCATGTACCTGCCGCCCAAAACATGGCCCGTGCCGATATGACCCGCGTGCTGGAAGGCACCCACCAAGGCCCCCTTCCGCACCTGTTGGCCCAAGCCCACATCTGCCACGCCCTCGCCGCCGCCGCCCCCCCGCACCTTCGCGCCCAAATACCCGTTCATGATATCTCCAGCCTTGTCAGCAATCCTCTCGGTGTCTCTCATAAACCACCACGCTCCCACCCTCCCATCCAAAAGGATATGTTCCAATGAACCAGCACGTCCAACCCGACTTGTTCCAAGTGGATTGGCTCCACGAACTTAGCCAAGTTCTGGAAGCCATACGCCGCACCATCCAAAACTCGCGGTGTTTGAACAAAAACAATCCCGACTATGCCTTCACCCCCCTCCTGTCCGGCCAACTTCTCCGCCTGTTTACCCAAAAAGAGCAACTTTGGGCCCGCATTCCTGCCACCCACCTTCCTCAGGTGGAAGCCGACTGCACCTCTCTTCTGGCCGAACTTGCCATCATCAAGACCCGTATCAATCCCCAAGCCCTCACCCACCATCAGGAGACTACCGACCGCCGCTACCGTGAAGCCCATACAGGCGAACGTACGGATATTCTGAGCGAACCAGCCCGTTGGGCCTTGACAACCTCCAACGATTCCCGCTAAACACCCCCTGCAGCCCACGTTCTGACCCCTTTGATGTATCAGGCGGGTTCCGAGAACGGTGGTCCTTAAACCCCCGCTGCACGCGTAACATCAAGGAGATACCGCTATGACGAAGCCAAAAACCGTCCATCGCCCCAGCCATACCAACCGTACCAACCCAAAAGGTAAATTTACCCGTATTTTCGGCGAAAACCTGTGGGGTGCTGTTAAGGCTCCCGTGAACAAACGCGCCAACCGCCCCGGCCAACACGGTGCCGCCCGCAAAAAACTGACCGACTTCGCCATCCAGCTGCGCGAAAAGCAAAAGCTTAAAAACTACTACGGCAACATGACCGAGCGCCAGTTCCGCAACGTGTACGGCGAAGCCGCCCGCCGCAAAGGCGATACCAGCGAAAACCTGGTAGGCCTGCTGGAAAGCCGCCTGGACGCCATCGTGTACCGCATGAACCTGGTGCCCAGCGTGTTTGCGGCCCGCCAGTTCGTCAACCACGGCCACGTGCTGGTCAACGGCAAACCCGTGAACATCGCCAGCTACCGTTGCAGCCCCGGCGATACCATCGAAGCGCGTGAAAAAGCCAAATCCATGGCCATCACCATCGGCACCGTGCAAAAAATGGAACGCCAAGTGCCCGAATACCTCACCTTCAACCCCGGCGATTTCAAAGGCACCTTCGTCCGCATTCCTACGCTGGACGAAATCCCCTACGCCGTGCAAATGAACCCCAACCTGGTGGTGGAATTCTACAACCGGTAAGGTTCTCTGAAACATCACAAGCCCCCATCATGGGGGCTTTGTTGTCGTATAAGGATATGGCATTGTCATAACCGAATCCATTCAAAGTGGGATGCATAACAGATGAAAGCCCCCAAAAGGCCCTGGAACGGGGCGGGGGGCTTTCGATACGGCGGGCCAGGATGGTGGTTTGTTTCCAAACCGGGGGAGAGAGTTGGCCCAAACCGTATGGTTGGA
This sequence comes from Alphaproteobacteria bacterium, assembly GCA_049297695.1. Taxonomy (GTDB): domain Bacteria; phylum Pseudomonadota; class Alphaproteobacteria; order UBA2136; family UBA6156; genus JACKLD01. Next base: position 15,986 of record JBAQUT010000027.1, read on the forward strand.
ACCTCGCCTTTAAGCTTTCTCTCCCGAGAAGCCTAAGGGCGTTGGTTTACCGCAGCTGCAACAGTTCGTTGAGCATTTGGTCCACCGTGGTAATCACTTTGCTGTTAGCCTGAAACGCCCGTTGCGCAACGATCATATTGGAGAACTCGGTGGCGATATCGGTGGTGGAGCCTTCCAAGGCACCGCTCACGATACGGCCCGTACCGCTGACGCCCGGTTGCTTGATGAGGGCTTGGCCAGAACTATCCGTGGTACGGAGCAAGCTACCTGACACCGACTCCAGCCCGCGGGGGTTTTGGAACACGGCGATGGCGATTTTGTAGAGTTTTTTGGTTTCGCCGTTGGTGAACGTACCTGCCACAAACCCGTTTTCATCCACCTGAATGGCCGAAAGGTTACCCGAGGCAAAACCATCTTGGTTGATGAAGCTGGTGTTGAAGTCGGAGGCGTATTGGATGATCCCGTTGTTGGCCAAACCATCGCCTTGGGCGGCTTGGTCGGTTACCACAAACGTACCAACGGTAGTGGGGTAGAACCCTGATGTCTCATCGAACGTGGTGGAGAAGGTGGCGCGGATTTGGTTTGTTGCAAAGTACACCTCGCGCGTACCTGTACCACCAATAGCAGCCGATTCTAACAGCGTTGTACCCGCAGCGTTGTAGAGGCCCATGGTGGTGGCGCTTGTTTTGCGCAGCATATACGTACCAGGGGTGACGCTTTCGCTTTCGACCGTGATGCTTAACGCGTTACCTGCGTTGCTGGTGCCTACGGTAACGGTACCTATGGCGGCGGCATCCGATACCGTGGCCAGAGTAAAGCTGCTGCCCACATCGATTTGCAAACCGCTGGGGAAGGTAAGGGTTTGGGCGCCTGTACCTGTAACCGTACCAACCTCGGCTTCAACCAACGTTGTGTTGGTGGCGTCGTAGAGGGCTACGTGCGTGGCATCCACACGGCGCAAAGTGTAGGTTGCGGCGGTGAATGTGGCGGGGAAGCGGACATCGTCGATATCCAGAACACCGGGAGAGGTATCGGCGGTGGCGGTGATGGCAGGAACCGTGGTGGTTTGGAAACCTAAACCTGTGCTAGTGGAACTTACGGTGTTGCCGCCACTGAAATCCCCAAAATTAAGGGTAATGGTGCTGGAATCCACACCATCGGCCCACACGGCATCCACCGTGGTGGGGTTGGCGTATTTGAGAGTACCGCTCGTGTTGAACTCTAACGTACCGCTTTGAATAAGGGTTTCGACACCTTCGATACCGCTTTGGATGTTGGAACCATCGGTGTAAAGTTGCCAATCCCATGTGTTGGAGGCGCGTTTGGAGAAGGCAAACGTCACGTCGCGGGCAGAACCTTGGCTGTCGTACACCCGGGCATCGGTAAGATAGATACCTTCGTTGGTGCTGGCCAGAATGTTGGTAAGGCCGGTGGCAAGGGTGCCTGTAGTATCGTAAATGGCAGAGATGGGAACCTCGGTGCTGTTCAGGTTAACACCCAAGGTGAGGGTGCTGGTGGCTTGAGCCGATACACCCACGCTTTGAAGCTCCACGTTGGCCAAGTTTTGCAGGTTGGCAATTTCGCCCGAGCTATCGGTGCGCCAGCCTTGCAGGTAGTAGCCGCTGGGAGATACGAGGAAGCCTTCTTTGTTTTCGCTGAAGGCACCGGCACGGGTGTAGAAGTATTGGGTGCTGGTGTTTACATCGGCAGTATCCGCCACGCGGAAGAAGCCGTTGCCGGAAATGGCAAGGTCGGTCACGTTGTTGGAGGCATTGAGCGAACCTTGGGTGGCTTGGTCGCGGCGGACGGCGGTGTTGATACCACCCGCGTTATATTCGGTACCGCCCACACCGCTGCTGGTTACCAGCTGGCTGAACAGAGCCTTGCTGTTTTTATACCCCACGGTGTTGGTGTTGGCCAAGTTGTCGGAAATAACTGAGATGGCCTGACCTTGGGATGCGAGTCCGCTTACGCTGGCGGTCATGGCTCCGAATAAACCCATTTGATGTTCTCCTTGTTAAATGTTGTTCTGGTTAAAAATGTTTTGGTTAACTTTGGGGGGTCCGAATGCTCAGCACTTTGTCAAAGGCTGCGGTGCGGCCATCGGTGGTGCTGACGGTTACGTTGCCATCGCCATCGTTGGTGACGCTGTTGACCACGGCAAAACTGTACAAATCGGCAGGGATTTTGGTGCCTTCAAAGTCGGAAGCGGAAATGCGGAAGGTGTAGGGACCGTCGGCTTGTTGGATTCCGTCGGCGTTTTTGCCGTCCCATGTCATGTTATGGACTCCGGCCTTGCCTTCGCCGTTCAGGGTGCGGATGGTTTGGCCGCTGGCGTTGACGATTTCGATTTCCACGCGGCCTGCGATATCTTCCAGTTTGTAGCCGAAATCCATCGTTCCATTAGCCAGCGTACCTTTGCTGCCGGGCATAAGAACCTCTTTGCCGATGGTGCCGATGGCCAAACCTTGCAGGCTGTAATCTTGGGTTTTGGAAAGTTTATCCAGAAAGCTGTTACTTTTGATGGTTTGTTCCAGCTGGCTGAACTGGGCGATTTGGCTGGTGAATTCGGTCCCTTCCATGGGGTTCAAAGGGTCTTGGTTTTTTAGCTGGGCCACCAGGAGTTTCAGAAAGGTATCGAAGTTGGCGTTTTCCAAGGCCGAGGTGTTACCCACCAGCGAGGCAACGGCGCTGGCGCCGGTGGTGCTGGAGGCTGCTGCTGCTGTGACCATGGTGTTCTCCTAAATCCGTACATCCACAATGCGGTCGGGAGATACCCATCCGGTTGTGTCTGTGGTGGCGTCTCCGTCCGCATCACCCAGCCAGTTGGCTGCGTGTTGCTGGTTGCCTTGGGGGTTTTGGCCCTGTTGGCTTTGGGAATGCTGGTTGAAGGTGGAGGAGTTGGACCCCAGCATGAGGCTGAGACCGCTTTCACCCAACTTCAAACCGGCATCGGCCAGTCCTTGTTTTAAACTATGCACATCCCGTGCCAAAAGCTCCACCACGGCGTTGTCGGTAGCGGTGATAGTGCCTTCTACTTTGTCGGCGCGGATGACCATTTCAATACGGATTTCGCCCAGTTCGGGCGGGTTTAAAATCATCCGCACAATGCCGCCGCCTTGGCCCGCAAGCTCTTTGACTTGCACCACGGTTTGGCGGGTTACGTCGGCGCGGGTGGCGTGGGCCAGTTTTTCGGCAAAGGGTGCAGAGGATGTGCTGCCTGCCGCTTTGGCGGTTTCATCCCAGGTGGGTGTGGCGGAGGTGGGTTCGGAGGATTCGGGTTTATCCAGCGTTGGCGCGGCTTCTCGTACTTGGCTAGGTGTCAAAGTACGTTCCAGCGTGGCTTCGCCGGTGGCGGATTCGGTGAGGCGGGCGACCTCAATGCCTTTGGGGGCATCCAGCACGGCGGAGGCTTCCACAGGGCTTACAGTGGGGTTGAGAGGTAAGGTGTGGGGGTGGATGGGTTTGGCCTCCACCACTGGTGTGGCGAGGGCGGGAAGCGTGGGTGCGGCTTCGGTAGCAACGGGTTCGGGTGTGGTGTCGTCATCCCCTTCGGTCAGTTGGGCTTTCAGGCTGGCCAACACTTTGGCGGGGTCGATGATGGTAGTATCGGTGGCAAGCGATGCGGGAATGGCTTCGGCCGAGGGAAGGAGGGGGAGCGGGGCATCCACGGTTTCGGTTGTCTCGGGCAACCCGTGGGCCAGTTGGCGGGCAAGAGTGCTGCAATCGTGCTGACCCATGGCCTTAAAGGCACCCAAGCCTGCGCGTTGCACGGCGGCGGTGGCGATGTGGATATCCACCTGTGTCACATCCACCGTGATGGTTTGTTGGGTGAGCATGGGGGTTAACGAGGTGCTGCTGGCGGCCATCATGGCCATCAGGTTGCCCAGCGTGCTATCCGCTGTATCTTGGTTTAACATATCTTTCACCAGCTGGAGCATGGTTTCAATCTGGGTGGCTTTCACCACGGCCACGGCAGGGTCCATCCCCAGTTGTGTGAAGGCGGCGGCAAGATCGCTTCCGTTGCCGATGGCGGCCATATCGAACCCGCTTTGCTGCAATTGAACAATGGTTTGCTGCACGTGGATGAACACGGCTTGGATGTTCACTTGAAGGCTATCAGCGCCTGTGAGTTCAAACAGTTCGGGGGGGAGTTCGGCGCCGGGGGAATCTTTCAGGCTGGCCAGCAGGGCGGCTAAATCGGTGTCGGTTGGGGTGGTGGTGGCATCGCTGATGGCGCCCATGAGGTTGGCAAACAAGCCTTCCAGCCCTGCGGGGGCGCCTTGGGTGGCGGCATCGCCTCCCATAAGGCCGCCAAGCAGGCCGCCTATACCTTGGGACATAAGGGGCATAAAGGATTGCATGACGGCGGCCTTTCGTTTTGGTACGATACGAGATATGGGGAGGGAGGCTACGTGCCACCCCCTTGCCAAAAAGGATGCACAAGCTATGCCAACTAACCCCCCGCGCCCGCCCGCACCGCAAACCAAAGCCGCGGCGCTGAAGTACGACCGTGCGAAAGATGCGGCCCCGATGTTGACCGCCAAAGGGCGAGGGGCGGTGGCGGAGCGGATTATTGAAGTGGCCAAAGCCAACAACATCCCCATCCAAAGCGATGCCGATTTGGTGGAGATTTTGGAAAAAGTGGAGATTGATACCGAAATCCCGCTAGAGGTTTACACCGTGGTAGCCGAGATTTTCAGCTTTTTGTACAAGGCCAATGCGGCGAAGAAAGCCTCTTGACGTTTCTTACTTTTAAGTATACATAAAAGGATGGAACCATCGATTTCCCCCATTCTTTTTCTTTCCGGATACCAAGGCGCAGGCAAAGATACGTTGGCCAACATGCTGGTGGAGCGGTACGGGTTTCAAAGCGTTCATTCGATTTGGTGGATTAAGCAACAAGCGGCAACCGCGTTGGCGATGCATGTACCCTTGGACAAAGTGGAAGGGTATCTTTCCACCGACCATGTGTTGAAGGAGTTACCGTTGCCGTTTGAGCCTTTTAACGGTTTATCGTCTCGCGCATGGCAAAAGAAAGAAGGGAAGCGTTACGGATATGCGGAAAAGGTTGAGAAGCTTTTACAGGAAAAACTATTACCACGAACAACACCTTTGGTTGTAACAGGCATGCGGGTAGACAAGCGTCACGAGATGATGCGACAAGCTGTGAAGAAGCATGGACTACCAGCTTTGTTTGTGTGGGTAAAAAAAGATGTTGTTACCCCCTTGGCTGAGAGTGAAAAGGCTCCCGATTTATACCCCCCAGAACCATGGTTTGATATATGCGTAACGAATGTTATGGGTCAACCTAAGGCTATGTGGGAGCAACTTGGGGAACAATACCCTACCCTCAAAGGTTTGGAAAAGGCTGGAACAACACCAGATTCCATGTATAGATAGCGTATGACCACCCGCCATACCCCCGTGCTGTTTGCCGACGTGATGGATGTGCTGCAACCCGCCGTGGGCAAAATGATGGTGGATGGTACGTTGGGAGGCGCGGGGCATGCTAAAGGATTGATTGAGCATGGGGCTACGGTGGTGGGGTTGGACCGCGATGCCACGGCGTTGGCGCGGGTAGGCGAGGTGGCGGGATTGATGAAGGTTCATGGGAATTTCAGAGATTTGGATGACTTGCTGAACGGTGCGGGCGTGGGGTTGGTAGACGGGATTTTGCTGGATTTGGGGTATTCCTCCGACCAGATGGACGATGCAGCGCGGGGGTTGAGTTATCAGGCCGATGGCCCGTTGGACATGCGCCTGAACCCCGACCAGCGGTTGACCGCGGCCGAGATTGTGAACCGTTGGGACGAAAAAGAGATTGCCCGCGTGCTGTGGGAGTTTGGCGAAGAGCCCAAAAGCCGCCAGATTGCAGGGCGGTTGGTGCGGCAGCGGAAAGAGCAACCGTTGGCCACAACGGGGCAATTGATGGCCGTCATTGAAGCCGTGTACCCCCCGCGCCACCAAGCGCGGAGCCATCCTGCCGCCCGCACCTTTCAAGCCTTGCGTATTGCGGTGAACGGGGAGCTGGACGATCTCACGACGGCTATTCCCCACGCCGTGGCGCGGTTGAACGTGGGAGGGCGGTTGGCGATTATCACCTTCAACAGTTTGGAGGACAAACTGGTGAAACGGATGTTCCAAGCCTTAGCAGCCGACATGTTGGACAACGTGGGCCGTGTGATTGGTAGGGCGCCGTTTAAGGTGGGGAAAAAGATTGAGCCCACCGACGAGGAAATTACCACCAACCGCCGCGCGCGGAGTGCCAAAATCCGGTGGCTGGAACGGATACGGGAAGAGGATTGAGATGGACGTGATTGTGACAACACAAACAGGAAGCCCCAACGCAACTGCGGAGGTGAATGGTCAAATGGTTGCCTGCATCATTGGCCAACACGGCCCCAAGCCTGCCACTCTCAAGCGCGAAGGCGATGGCTGCACGCCGTTGGGAACATGGCAGGTGTTGTACGGGTTTTACAGGGCGGATAGGGTGGCCAAGCCTGCGGGCAACCTGCCGTGGCGGGCTTTAACACCAGATGATGGATGGTGCGACGCCCCCACCGACCCCTTGTACAACCAATCCGTTCCCGTGGGTTACCCTGCCAGCCACGAGGTGATGTTGCGCGAAGATACGGCCTATGATTACGTGGTGGTGCTGGGCCATAACCAACCGCCTGTGGCAGGGGCGGGGAGTGCGGTGTTCCTCCACGTGTGGCACCCCGGCAAAACCCATACGGCGGGGTGCGTGGCGTTGAAGGTGGCGGATATGGCCCGTGTGGTGGCCAGCTTAACGCGGGAGAGCGTGGTGGATGTGCGCTAAGAAAGCCCCTGTGGTGCGGGATAACCCAGCGTTGTGGGAAGACGTGAAGGCTGCCGTGAAAGCGGGCGACAAAGGGGGCAAGCCCGGCCAATGGAGTGCGCGGAAGGCGCAGATGGCGGTGCTGTTGTATGGGAAGGCGGGGGGTGGGTATGCATCTGCTAAGCCGGTGGATACCTCGTTGCAGCGGTGGCAGGGGGTTCAGAAGGGTTGACATTAAATAATGTATACTTTAAAAGATGGTATGGGCCCTATATCGTCGAATATTTTATCCATGTTGCCTGAGGATGTTTTGCAAGCATTGCAAGGACGTTTGGCGTGGGAAGTGGAGGTTTTGTTGCCTGCAATTGCCCATGCATTTGCGATTCGGGGGTGTGTGTACTATGAGGATCAGGTTTACAAAGATTGCAAGAAAGCCGTGGATGTATATTCATCTGTGGAAGATCTTCCATCTTACGTGTGCCGTCCAATACCTGGTATGTGCACGACGGTTTTGACCCCTTACCCTAACCCCCAAAGACCCAATGGATTAAAATATCCCGAACATATCCAGAAGCGGGCTGAGCATTTTGTACCTCGACAAGCTTGGTACTATGTCGTTGATGTATCGTGCCGGAGCACTCCTTTTGTGGCTTTGATGGGCATAATGATGTAGCGGCATGGGGAGCAGTTCAGGGATGACGATTATCGCAAAGTTTTAGCACCTATTTTAAACACAATGTGCCGCGAGATTGAAGCTAAAGAAGCCGCAACACGCTAAAATATTAGAAATATTTCCCACGCATCTCAAAAAATGATGGAATGAGCTTTAAGCACTCCACTCGCCACCAGCTTCATCAAGTGTTAGCGTTCCCCACCAACAGGAGAACCCCCATGGCTAGCCGTAACAACGTGAAGACCAACGCGCAGCGTAACGCCGTCAAACCCGCCGTTCGTATTGAAAAAGACACCATGGGCAACGTGTCCGTGCCCGCCGACAAATACTGGGGCGCCCAAACCCAACGCAGCTTGGAGAATTTTAAAATCGGGGGCGAGCGCTTCCCCGTGCGTTTCATTGCCGCCTTTGCCCGCCTGAAGCGGGCCTGCGCCACCGCCAATGCCAACCTTGGCTTGCTGGATAAAAAACTCGCCAAAGCCATCTGCACCGCGGCGGATGACGTGATTGCCGGGAAGTTCAACGAGCATTTCCCCCTGGTGGTTTGGCAAACGGGCAGCGGCACCCAAACCAACATGAACCTCAACGAAGTTATCGCCAACCGCGCGATTGAACTGTTGGGCGGCGACCTGGGCGGCAAACTGGTGCACCCCAACGACCACGTGAACAAAGGCCAAAGCAGCAACGATACCTTCCCCACCGCCATGCACGTGGCCGCGGCCGAAGCCGTGCACGCCGACCTGTTGCCCGCCCTTGCCAAGCTGGAAAAAGCTCTGGATAAAAAAGCGAAGGCATGGACCAAAATCATCAAAATCGGCCGCACCCACCTGCAAGACGCCACACCCCTCACCTTGGGCCAAGAGTTCTCGGCCTTTGCCATGCAAATTAACTTCGCCATTGCCCGTATTAAAGAGGCTTATGCCGCCACCCTCCCCCTCCCCATCGGCGGCACCGCCGTGGGCACGGGCCTGAATGCCCACGTGGAGTTTGATACCCGCGTGTGCGCCGAACTCGCCCGCCTTACGGGCCTGAAATTCACCCCCATGCCCAACAAGTTTTTCGGTCTCGCCACGCACGACCCCCTCGTGCACCTCTCTGGCAGCCTCAAAACCACGGCCGTGGCCTGCATGAAAATCGCCAACGACATCCGTTTGTTGGGTAGCGGCCCCCGCTGCGGCCTGAACGAACTGAACCTCCCCGCCAACGAACCCGGCAGCAGCATCATGCCTGGCAAGGTGAACCCCACCCAGTGCGAGGCCTTCACCATGGTGTGCGCACAGGTCATCGGCAACGATGTCGCCATTTCGGTGGGCGGCCTGCAAGGCCACTTGCAACTCAACGTGTTCAACCCCGTTATTATTTTCAACCTGCTGCAAAGCATCAAACTTCTGGCCGAAGCCGCCATCAGCTTTGTCGATAACTGTGTGGACGGTCTGGAACCCAACACAGCCGAAATCCAAAAACACCTCCACAACAGCCTCATGCTCGTCACATCCCTCAACCCCGTGATTGGCTACGACAACGCCGCCAAGGTGGCCAAACACGCCTTTGCCAAAAACCTCACCCTCAAGCAAGCCGCCATGGAACTCAAACTCATCGACAGCAAAACCTTTGACGAAAAGGTCAAACCCGAATCCATGATTGGCCCGTTTGGCAGGAAGAAAAAATAAAGGTGTTACCATGACGAATGCAGCGAGTGGGGGGTTAAGGGGGTTTACCCCCTTAGACGCAGAATGCGTCATGCCCGCGCAGGCGGGTATCCACGTTTCAAATCCAGCCCGCAGGGCTTCGTTATTAAAAAGGAGCCATCTATGCTAGGCTCCCCCCTCGCCACCCGCCACATCCCCAGCCCCAACGTTCGAGAACGTAAAGCGGGAGAGCACTGGCAGTACGTCATCCTCCACGGTACATGGATGGCCGACGATGACGCCGTCATCTGCACTCTCACCAACGCCGCCAAAGAAGTATCCAGCCACTATTTCATCACCCACACAGGTGAAATCGTCCAACTTGTGAGCGAAGAAAACATCGCGTGGCACGCGGGCAAAAGCGAGTGGAATGGCCGTGAAATGCTCAACGGGTGTGCTCTCGGTATTGAAATCGGTAACATCGGCCCATGGCACTCCAAGCAAGTCACGCGGGAAAATCAAAACGATGTGACACCCGACATGTGGGCCAACGCCACCCCCTACCTCCCCTGCCAATACACCGCCGTCATTAACCTCTTGCGCGACATCATGGCCCGTCACCCGAACATCACCCCCTCACACATCCTCGGCCACAGCGAGGTCTCCCCCGGCCGCAAGTCCGATCCCGGCCAACACTTCGAGTGGTCCATCCTAGCGGCGGCGGGCGTTGCCCTTCCGCGGCCGCTTCCACTTATCCGCTAGCGCCTTCACCTCGGTCAGCTTCTTCACCGCCCACTCGCTGTGCCGAAACGCCGCCACCCACGGGGCAAACTTCACAATCAAGGGGCTCGCGGTGTTAATCACGGGCATCAGCAACGTGCCCAACCACGTGCCCGCCACCCAGGCCAACACGGTAGAAACCAACCCCGTGGCAAACGCCACCACGGGCAACACCACGGTGCCAATCACAAAACTCAGCAACGGCGCCAGCACCACGGCCACCAAACTGCTGAAAAACCCCACCACCAGCGCCACCAACGGCATCACCATGGTCGCCACCACAAACCCAACCACGGCCATCACAACCCCACCCACCACCGCCAACACGGCGGAGAGATACCCGTTAATCCCCAACCAATCATGCCCCAATAAAAACAACGCCAACACCAGCAAAATCAAAACCGCAAGGGCTTCATCCCACCACGTACGCATAAAGCGAAATAAATGTTTCATAACGTATGTTCCTGCAAATGTTGAATACGTCGATTGAATGAGGGATGGTCACCATTCGTATAAAAACCATGACGTTCTCCCATACTCGTTAGCCAACTCAGCATATTATACGGGCCAATAAGTTGGCTCGCAATAAAATCTGCTTCAAACTCATCGTCAGGGTTTACAGCTAAGTCATGACCATATTCATGGGCAAAATTACCTGCCAACTCCCATCCACGATAATACATGAGTGAGCCAGCACTAAAAACCATGCTACGTTTTGGCAAAGCCAATGACGTTGAACCTTCTCGACTTATAAAACAATCGTCTGACTTTACATATGGCTGAAGAAAAATGCGAAATGGTTGAATGTCTTTCACCCGTGCAAAGCCCGTACAAGCGCGCTGAATAATATCATGTGGTTTCAACTCAAAACAACCAAACGGGTGCTGGGTAGCAGCACTTAAATCTTCAGGTCGAAATACCAAGCGTCGGAGTGGATAAGACATTACCTTTAAATAGGATAAATATTCTTATTATGCAAGCTGGTACAAAAATATCAGGCGCCGATAAGCCGGGTTTTGTCACCCTTGCGGGGGACCACGATTCCTCTGGACGGACGTTCGCACGGCCGTTCTAGCTCGCAACCCGCTTCCCACAAGGCCGCCGAAACCCGGCACGGGAGAAGCCTATTTGCAATTGCACCAGCGGGCGGTTCCCTAAGCCACGGGCTGTTGCCAGCCGTGCGGTGGGCTCTTACCCCACCTTTTCACCCTTACTCCCTTGCGGGGGCGGTATCTCTCTGTGGGCCGTGCGTCTGGGGTTTCCCCCATCCCAGCCATTAACTGGCCGCTGTTTCGGTGGTGCCCGGACTTTCCTCGAGAAGCCGATAAAAGCCCCCCGCCGTGGTCTGGCGCCTGAAGCAGCATATAGGCCTCTACCCCGCACATAGCAAGAAAAACCACTCTCTAACACCTACCACCTAAAGCCTCTTCCTACCGCCCGTCCACATACTCCGCCAACGCCACCAACAGGTTGTAATGCAAACCAAACGCCCGCTCCAAGCGGTGCGCTGCCTGTATCTCCAACACCCGCATCGGGTCTTCCAGCCGAGCATGCATAGCTTTCACAACCTTTTCCAACTCTGCACCATGAACATCCCACGATAACCCTTGAAATCCCACATCCGCCAATTCCATCAACTGCCCATCCCCCCGCCCACCCCAACTACCGAACACCCGAAACCCGTACGGTGATACAACCAAACACGTCGCCCGCCGCGCCACAGTCAACCGAGAAAGGGATACGGGTTTGTCCAACATCATCCTTGTATGCAAGAACCTCCTGCCCGCGTCAACCCCCAAACTTATCCACAGCCCCACCCCAGCTCCCATAACGGTTTCTCAAAAAAGGTGTTGCGTTATCCCAAACCATCCCATATAGTCCCATTGTTGCCCAAGAAACACCATAGGTGGTTCAAAAGAACAAGACTGTAAGGTTGGATTGTCCAACTCAACAGCCAAAACCAACGGGTGGGCAACCTTGCCAAGGGGGCAAGCCGAGGGTGAGTGCAACAGGGGAGGTTGGGCGCGGTGACGGTTTTTTTATCATCGTACCTGAACGGAGTGGACAAAAAGGGCCGCGTGTCGGTTCCCGCGTCCTTCCGCAACGAAATGGCGCAGCACCCGCGCCACATGGTGGTGGTCTATGCCGCCCCCGAAGGAGGATATCTGTATGGCTGGGCTTATGAAGATTTTGTCAAACTTGCCGAACACATTCAACGCATGCCGCCACTCTCTCCGGTCCGACAACGGTTGGCGCGGGCCATTCTTGCTGCTGCTCGGCCTGTAAGCTTCGATTCCGAAGGCCGCATCGCCATCCCCGAACACCTCATGCAGGCCGCAGGCCTTACCGAACAGGTGTTGTTTGCGGGCCAAGGCGAATACTTCACCCTGTGGAACCCCGCCAAGTACGACGGCCAAATGGCCGACGACAAGGCCTTCACCGAGGCCGACCTCACCGAACTTTCCAAAGCCTGGGAGGCCGCCACCAAATAATACATCGTCATGGCGAGCGCAGCGTGGCCATCTCGCGCTTGGTTTCTAATATCTGGGCCAGTCTTGGTTGAAGCTAGGAGGCTTCTCGTACGTCGGGGGGTTTTCAACCAAGACTGACCCAGATGCTACAAATCCTCCCACACCCCATGACGCCCGCGCCGCACCATGCTAGTTTACGGCTATGACATGGCTCCCCACCCTTACCACCGCGCTGGATATGCTGGAAAACGCCATCAGTAGTCACGGCGATACCACCGCCACCCTCACCCATGCCACAACCTTGCTGGCCCAGCTTGAGGCCTCCCTGCCCACCTTGCCCAAGCCGGAACAAACCACCCTTAAAACCCACCTCCCCACGTTGCTCGCCCGCCTCAACGTCCTGACCGCCCGCATGGAGGACGCTCAAGGCACGGTGGGCACCCAACTCCGCGCCCAACGAACCACCCACGCGGCGTTCCGCAGCTATGGAGGCACCCCCAAATGATGCTTGCAGGCTCACCTTTCCTCAACGGCCTGCTGGCTTTGCTGATTACCTTGGCACTCATGCTGGGCCTTGCCCTTATTGTCCGCCGTTTCAACCTTACAAACCTTTCCAACTCCCTCGCTTCCAACCGTCGCTTGCGCAAGGTGGAATCCCTCACCCTCACCCCCCACCACAGCCTGCACGTGATAGAAGTCAACGGAAAAGAGCGCGTGCTCATGACCAGCCCTCAAAAGCTGATTGAACTGTTCCCTTCAGATAACGACAAACTCTGATGCGCCGCCTTCTCCCCACCCTCCTCATGCTCACCCTCCCCGCCCTGGCCACAGCCCAAACCGTCGGGCCGTTATCCTTGAACTTTGGCGAAGACATGTTCTCGGGCCAACGCATCTTCCAAATGTTGGTGCTGCTCACGGTGCTTTCGGTGGCGCCAAGCCTTCTGCTCATGTTCACCAGCTTCACGCGCATCATCATCGTGTTCAGCTTTTTGCGCAGCGCCTTGGGCTTGCAAAGCAGCCCTCCCAACGCCGTCATGGTCGCCCTCGCCCTGTTCCTCACCAGCTTCATCATGGCCCCCACGCTCAAAACCAGTTATGAAACGGGTGTGCAACCCTACCTGAACGGCACTTTGTCAGAAGAAACGGCCTTCACCCGCACCACCGCCCCGTTCAAAAATTTCATGCTGGCCAACGTGAACGAACCCGACCTAGACCTGTTCATCAACCTGCTGCCGGAAGCCGAACAAAAAACCATCAAACTCCCCGGCCCCAACGTCAAACCATCCGAGGTGAACGTCCCCCTGCAAGCCCTCACCCCCGCGTTCATGATCTCCGAACTCAAACGCGCGTTTGAAATCGGGTTTCTCATCTTCCTGCCGTTCCTGATTATCGACCTCACCGTCGCCAGCATCCTCATGAGCATGGGGATGATGATGCTCCCCCCCGTCACCATCGCCCTGCCCTTCAAAATCATCTTTTTCGTGCTGGTGGATGGCTGGCACCTGCTGGCCGGCACGCTGGTGCAAAGCTTCAACCAGGTGAATTAAGAGAGATAGCTGCACATGAAGCTGGTTCAACTCATCGTTGATAAAATCAAACAATACAAAGCTCATCGCAAAACTTTAAAATCTTTCAAAAGACTTATCGTGGAAAGCCTGAATGACGGTCATTTTAACAATGTCATAAAAACAAGAGTTCAGAATTTTATCATCCAACACAATCTTCCTGATACCCTTATTTCTAGATACAAAATTTTAGCTTATAAAACATATTTTAATGTTATGAGGAAAAACAATCAAATTACTCATAAGGATGAAGCTGAGTTAAATAATCTCGTTCAATTTTTCAAACTATCACCTCAAGATATAGCCTCTACTCGAGATGAATTCGAAAAATTAAAGTTTTTAGGTCAACTAAATTCAGGGAATCTCCCGAGAATTAACCTATTAAATGTCATCCTACAAAAATCTGAAATTGCCTTCTGGCAAACACCTTCCATATGGAAAGAAGAACGTGTTGTTCGTAGAGGTTATGTTGGGGGAAGTCGGGGTATATCATTGCGTATTGTCAAAGGTGTGAATTATCGGATTGGGTCATCAAAAGGCCAGCTCGTTTCCGAAACAGATATTGTCCAGATTACAACTGGCTCGTTCATTGTAACTAGCAAAAGGCTTATTTTTACAGGCCAGTCTCAATCCTTTCAAATCCCCTATAATAAAATCATCAACATGCAGTTTTTTTCCGACGGCTTAACCATTCAACCTACAACAGGTAAAACCAAGTTTATTCAAATCGATCCCAAGGATGCTGACATTGCCGAATTGCTTATTAATCGAGCTACTGATAACACCTTATAAAACGGGTGGTGGCAGCAACTCATTATACTTCATCTTGCTGTTATACTCTTCCCGCTCCTCAATCCGCTGTTTCACTTCATGCTGACGGGCCTTGAACTGGTCGGTGTACGCGTTCAATCCCGCCAAGGCATCCGCCACTTGGGCCAGCGGGCGGGCGGCATCTTCCACCTTGGCCACACCGCTTTGCGTGGCAATGGCGGCCATACTGTCAGCCATGGCAGGCAACGTGCGGGCCGTAGGGCCAAACCGCTCCAACAAGGCTTCCAACGCAGGCCTATCCTGCTGCTGCCCCAAGGCGTAGGCCAAGCGCATCACGGCCACTTGGTTGGCGGTGTTGTTGGGCAAACTTTCGGGCACAAGGGCGCGCACCACGGGCTTCAACACCTCCGCCAAGTACGGCCAATCCTGCAACGCCCACCCCGCATCGCTGCGCAACCATGGGGCCTGCTCTTCCGTACTGCCTTGCAAAGCGGTTAAGGCATCCGTGGGGCGGTCTAAATCCAGCAACGCCCTCGCTTCCGCCACGGGCCACACTTTTTGCTGCACGGTGTTCACAGCCATAGGCTTGTAGGCATCCAACGTCCGCAAGGCCAAATCCGGCTTGTTAAACCGCGTATAAGCATCCGCCAACAGCAACGCCACGCGGGCTTTATCAATCGGCTCCCGCGCACGGTACTGCAACACTTGCTCCAACACGGGTATGGCCCGCTCTGGCAAACTCTGGCTGCTCAACAACCGCCCCGCCATTTCCATGGCCCTATCCCCACGGTCGTCGCTGGGCAACAATTCTTTAAAGTCAAAGTACAATCCCAAATACGTCAAGGCGTCCAACTGTTCGGGGTTTTCAGGGTCAAAAACCCCCACCGTGGCGGCCGTCATTTTGTCGGTCAACGCCGCCATTCCGGCAAAGTCGGGGTACGCTTTTACCAAAGTTTGCCAACGCCCCAAAGCGTTGCGGTAGTTACGCTCCTTCAAATAGGTATCGCCCAACTGGTTCAACACGTTTTGTTCCAGCTTATCGCCCCGCCACAACATGCGCAGTTCTTCTAGGTAGGCTACCACTTGACGGTCTTCCAACTCACCTCGCCGCACCAACGCATTCACAAAGGCGTATTTGGCACGGTTGGCGTAATCCATATCTTGGGTGCTGGCCGCTGCCGATGCCAACAACTCCATCCCCTTGGGCTCATCCCGCGTGCCCAAGCGCGCCATACCTTGCAAGTACAACAACCCCGAAGGCACGGCATCCACAGGGTACTCATTGGCCACATTGTCGGCAAACACACGCAATTCGTCCTGTGTCCCCGCTGCCAGCAACGCATCGCCATGGCTTTGCAACGCCATGCGGCGCATATACACGGGGTAGGCCATCAACACGCCGTTTTGCTCACCGGGCCACACCTTCAACGCTTCGGCGTCACGGCCTGTGTGCTGCAAGGCAATGGATTTCCACAACGCACGATGCTCTGGCAACGTGCTGGCATCCGCCGCCAACAAGGGCAGGGCTTCGGCACTGCGATGGGCCACCACCATGGCCATACCCATCATCAAACGGTCGTCGGCCGCCACAGGCAAACCATCCTCCCGCGTGGGCAACATGCTCGCCACCACCAACGCCTCATGGGGCCGCCCCCACGCCAAGTGGTAGGCCGCCAATCCCCGCCTGGCCTTCACCACAGCCGGCGTATTGGCCACCGTATCCGGTGTTTTCTCCCACACCGCATCCACAGGGGCTTCAAGGCTTGTTGCATCAACCTCTTCTTCGGGCCCGGCATGAGGCTCCACCGCCGCACCTTCACTCGCGGCCTCACCTTCCACCACCACAAGCTTCACAGGTTCCAAAGCTTTCGCCCCCGCCCGTGCCATGGCACGGTTCAAGGCCACAACCCGCACGGTCAAACCTTTCCAGTACTCACGGGGGCTTCCAACGGTGGGAAACATCGCACTCCCATCCTCCAAAGCAAGTTGGGCCACCGCAGCATCCAAGGGCATTTCAGCACCATGCTCGGTGGCGCTGGCTTCCAAGTGCTCGGCAATAGTCGCCGCCGAAGATATCAACGGCTTGCTCTCCACCACAGGCATAGCAGGCAATTTGGCGGGCACGGGCTTGGAGGCCACCCCTTCCACACGGTCGGCCGCCGCCTCAAGGGTGCTGATAGAACGGGCAAACGCCAAGCGCTTTTCAATCTCCCGCGCCACGTTTTCCCGCCGCAATTGGCCTTTTTCCAACCGATAACCTTCCGGCAACACAAACGGAACCAACGTGCCGGGCGTATAAACCCCGTTCCAATCTCCGGTGGGTTTGGCCGCCGTTACAGGTTCGGGGCCAGATGCAGGCTCAATATCTTCCACCAACGCCGCAGCCTCTCCCACAGGGGTTGGCACCTTGGGCAAACTGGCCGTGCGGGGGAAAGCCTTACCCACATCCTCCACCACCGCACGCACTACCAAAGGCGGCAATGCGGTAGGTACTTCAACCTGTACCACGACAGGCTTCTGTACATTTTTCACAGGCCGTGCCGCCAACGTAAAACCTTGTTCCAACACCACACCCTGCACGGTGGCCAACAAACCATCCGCCTGCCCCGTCCCCATGCCGCCACGGGACGTGGGCTTCACCCAGTATCGGGTTCCTTGCCTATCCTGCACAGGCAACCCACCCACCAAACCCGTGCGGGTAATCAGGGCCGAAGCTTTAGAAACTCCCCCCTGTTCCCCCATCTGCACGCGCCACGTTCCACCTTCGTTCAGCACACGCCACGCCCGTGGCTGGGGCGTGGTCAACTTCACGCCGGCTCCACCCACCACCTTCAAGGTTTCCACCCGCCATCCGCTGCGGGCTATGGCATAATCTGCAACTTTACCTGCATCCCCCACCACCCACACCTGGTTGGGCACGGGTTGAAACACCGCAACACTCCCCCCATCCACCCGTACCACCACACCGTCGCTCGTATCCTGCACCCGTACATCCGCCAGCACGGGCAAGGCCAGCATCGCCGCCCAAATACTTCCAAGTATCACGGGGCGCCGCATCATCGCACATCCCCTTTCTCAATCACCAACCACAAGCCTTCGGGCATCGCTCCACCTGCCGCCTGCCACTCCGCCCCCGTCATAACCGCACCTCCACCTTGCCCCACCACCGCCCCATACAAGGCCGCCAAGTTGGCCAAAGCCCCCGCCGTAGGCACACCCACCAACCGTACCGTCGCCGTGTTGTTCCAGTTTTGTATCTCCCGCGCCAACGGCCCCATACCCGTTACTCCTACGCTCGCCGCCCCCACATCACCATCCACCCACGCTTGGGGCAGTTGGTAGCGCAACTCGCTCCCCACCATCACAGGCTTCAAAATATCTTTCCACACCTCGTGCTCGCCCAACCGCTGCTGCAACAAACTATCCAAATACGTCAGTTGGTCGTCAGCCCCTTTGATAGCTTTTTTCTCGGCATTGTTCACACCCTTGGGTGGCTGCCACTCGGCAGAATGCTTGGCCGAAAAGGTATCCTGAAAACTCCCCGAAACATCCTGCCACCGCTGGGTATCCAACTCTTTGGTAGAGAATAGCAACACAAAAAAACCCATCAACAAACTCACCAAATCGGTAAAAGTTAACAACCAGCGGGATATCGGCTCTTCCTTTTTGGGCGGCTGCAAATCTTTCCACAACTCGGCCATCTTAGCGGCCCTCCCCACGCAAAGTTCCACCCAACGGTTTCAGGTTTTCATCTACCTTGCTTACATTTCCTTGGGCTGCCACATCTCCCTCACGGTACGCAAATGCCAACACCGCGCTGTTTTGCCCAGCCACCCCACTACCTGCGGCTGCCACCACACCTTGTCCGCCATGGGTCAATATAGGTTGCACCAAGGCATAAGCCCGTGCCATGGCCAAAGGCAACGCTTGGGCATCCGCCATTACCATCACCGTCAAAGCGGGCGCACCCGCCGCATCCCCCTTCAACACGGGGCCAAGGTTTTCCAAAAAACCCAAAACCGAAGGCTTCACATCCGCTCCATCGCCTTCAAAAAACGTGCTCACGGGCAAGGTTACTTTCACAGTCGTGGCATCCGTTTCAATGTCTGGGGTGGCAATCTGAAGCTGGTTGTTCATCACACCGCTCAACCGGGTTTGCACGGCCATGTTCCAAGGTATGCCATCCATGGTTGCCGAAAGCCCCCGGCTTTGCACCGCATATTCAGGTATTTCCAAGCGCTCGGTAATCCCTTTCACCGCACTGGCCGCTTTCTGGTTGCTGGTGGTAGCGTACGAATTCAACAAAATAAACAGCACCAGCATAATCAAAAACAACGCCAGCATAATCACAATGGCCCCATTGCCACCGCCATGGCCTCCGCCACCTGCTTTGCTGGATAACTCTGGAAATGCTTCCACACCAAGCCTTTCTTGTTAAGCCCCAGCATAGCCCAAACAGCCCTTCAGGCCAAGCCTAAGCCCGCCAAACAAGCACTTCCAACATGTTCAACAATTAGCGCAACCCGCTCAGCTCTTTCAACAAAAACGGAACGTCCAAAATCATATGAACCTTCCCGTCCCCCGTAATGGTGGCGCCAGATATCGCGCGGTTGTACTCAAACACATCGCTCACAGGTTTCACCACCACTTCTTCTTGTCCCAAAAGCTCGTCCACCACCAAACCCATGCTGGATGTCCCGTCCCGCACCACCACCACAAACCCGCGGGATGCATGTTTGTTGGGTTTGGCCACAGCCGCCACGGTGTGGGCGCTCACGGCATTCTCCAAATCGTCCAAACTCAATTCGGCACTGGGGTTAGGCATTTCTACGGTGGCATTATCAAAACTCGGTATCAAACCGCTCTTGGTTAGCCTGCCCAAATAGTACAACGGCAATGGCTCGCCCCGCAGTTCAATCACGTCTTGCGTACTTACGTGGTGAATATCTTCAGGGTTAAACTTAATCACTTCGGATATATCCCCAATCGGTATGGCAAACCCTTCTTTGTTGCTGCCCACTACCAAAGCGTTCACAATGGCCAACGTCAACGGCAAATAAATGCTGAAGCACGTGCCTTGCCCCTTTTCGCTCCGAATATCCAACGTGCCCTGCAAGTTGGCAATCTTGGTGTTCACCACGTCCATGCCCACACCGCGCCCGCTCACGTCAGTAATCTTTTCGGCGGTGGAAAATCCGGCCGCCATAATCAACCGTATCGCCTCACCATCGCTCAACGCAGCAGCCGCGCTTTCGCTGATAATCCCCTTTTTCACCGCCACCTTGCGGATAATCGCCGGGTCAATCCCCTTGCCGTCTTCCTGCACTTGTATCACCACGTTGTTGCCCTCGTAAAAGGCCCGCACCACCATGGTGCCTTCACGGGGTTTGCCTGCCATTTCTCGCTCGTCAGGGGTTTCAATTCCGTGGTCCAGCGCGTTACGCACCATGTGCACCATGGGGTCGGCCAAGTCTTCCACCAAGCTTTTATCCACCTCGGTGTTTTCACCTTCAATAATTAAATTTACTTCTTTTTTCAGCTTGGTTTTCAGCTCGCGCACTTGGCGGGGTATTTTGTCAAACACCTTTTTAATAGGCTGCATCCGAGTGCTCAGCACGCTCATTTGCAGGTCTTGCGTCACGCGGGAAAGCTGCTCAATGTTGGCATAAATCAGAGGCTGGTTGTCCATACCATCCAACGCCGCACGCACGTGGTTTTCGTTCAGCTGGCGTACCAAACTGTTGCGGGCCAACACCAATTCGCCCACCAAGTTCATCACTTTGTCCAAACGGCTGGTTTCCACGCGGATGGTATCCCCACCCTCGTCGTTGTTGGCCCGTTTGATTTGGGCCACTTTTTCGGCCGAAGCCGCTTCCGCCGCTGTCGGAGCCGCTTTGGCTGCCACAGGTACGGGCGCCGACACAGGCTTAGCCGCCACAGGCGCACCCTCTTCCCCTTTATCCAAACTGGGGTCCATTTTGCTGTCGGCCATCACTTCGGCCAACAAATCGGCGTTCACCAAACTGGCATCCATGGCGGGGGCCGCCGCGGCTGGTTTGGCAGGCTTGGCTACAGGCTCATCCCCGCCATTGTCGCGGCTCGGGTCCATGGTGGGGTCGGCCAACACTTCCGCCAACAAATCATGGTTTATAGCTGGCCCGCTGGCTGCCGCCGCAGGGGCCGCCACAGGTACCACACCCGCGCCATCCGCCGCCGCGCCACCATCCACCACCAAGCGCTCCAGCTCGGCTACCAACACAGTGTTATCAACACTGGTATCGTCGCCACGGGCTTTGTAAATGTTCAACAACACCTTCAACGCATCGCTGGATTGCAACAACGCATCCATCACCGGCTTGGTCACAGGCACCTTGGCGTTGCGCACTTCGTCCAGCAAGTTTTCACCGGCGTGGGCCAACTTGGCCATACGCTCCAGCCCCAAAAACCCTGCCCCGCCCTTCAGCGTGTGCAAACCCCGAAACAACCGGTCCACGGTTTCTTTATCCAACGCCCCGCCGCCCTCTTCCGCAAGAGCTTCCAACTGGATCAAATCCTGCTCAAAATTATCCAAATTTTCATCGGCTTCGGTAAAAAACTCGTCCAGAATGGCCTTCAGCTCATCCTGATCCATGCCCATATCGTTGCTCATGACGGTACACCTTATGTTTTTGTTGTTAAAACCACCCTACCACCAAAAACCACCACGCCCTACCCCCTCGCCCACCCTTTCAGCACAGGCCGTGGGCCTTTGGGCACAGGTCATACGATTCAAAACCCCCTTACAATCCTATCCAACCGCCACCCGCGCACAAATCCACGGGCCAAGCGGCTTAAAAATGCTGGACGCGAAAGGATAAAATACCCCACCCTCGGCCAACGGTAAAACAGCAGGGCAAGGTTACGGCAACTCCGCACATCCAGCCAATGCCGCCGCAAGCCAAGCCAATACCGCCCTCGTACCCACCAGGCTGGTCCGCCTCCTACCACGGCTTTGGCCGCCACTTGCCCCGTGCAAACGGCATTATGAATCCCCTCCCCCATCAACGCCTCCACCGTGCCTGCCGCATCTCCCGCAAACAGCACACGCCCCACACTCCACCGCCCGTTGGCAGGGCCAATGCCCAACGGGTGCCCCACAACATCGTGCAACTCTTCATGTCCTAGCTTGGCCTTGCAATACGCCATCAAATCTTTGCGGCTTATCTTCACGTTACGGTTAAATGTTCCAATCCCTACATTCAAATGGTCTCCTTTGGGAAACACCCACCCATACCCCCACGACACCACAAAAAAATCAAAGTACGTGGCAAAATCTTCCCCCAAACGCGCCTTTCCTTCTAACGCAAACGCTTGACGCACCACAGGGCGCTTATGCACCAACCGCCGTACCCCGCTTTTGGCTCCATCTGCCGCAATCAACCAGCGGCAACGCTCCGTACCCCCCCCATTTGTATTCACAACAACACTGTCACAGTCGTGAACCACACCTTCAACTTCAGCCACCTGAAACACCGCCCCCGCTTCCACGGCTTTATCCAACAAAAACGTATCAAACGCAGGCCGCTGCACCATGCTGCACACCACGCCAACATCGGGCAAAGCAGCCACCTTTTCCATACGGTCACTCACCACCATCTGGGTGCATTCCCGCTCCACCACGGCACGTACATCAAACCGTAACCGTTTCAATGTTTTGGGTGTCAAACCACCGCCACAGGGCTTATCACGGGGGAACTCCGCCTTATCCAACACCAACACCCTCTTGCCAGCTTTCGCCAAATCATACGCCACACTACTGCCGGCAGGCCCCGCCCCCACCACAATCACATCCCACACGGGTTTTGGCATCTAAACCCCCACCAACCTCGCGGCCCGAGGCCCAATGTCGGTAAGGCTCAGCACTTCATCCACCCCGCCCGCCTCGGCCACGGCTTTGGGCATGCCGTACACCACGCTGGTGGCGGCATCTTGACTTAACACGTAGGCCCCGCTTTCCCGAAGCTTCACAAACTCCCGCGTGCCGTCATTCCCCATGCCGGTCAGCATCATGGCCAGCACTTGCTTGCCAAAAATCTTGCGGGCGCTTTCGGCCAACACATCCACGCTGGGCTTGTAAGGGCTTTCGCCGCGCTCTTCATGAATCTCAATGCTCGCCCCGTTCATCCGCATATGCAACCCGCCCGGCCCGATATACACCGTGCCCGCTTCCAGCTTCATGCCGTGGGCGGCTTCCACCACCTTTACCGAGCATGTTTCATCCAACCGCTTGGCCAACGCCATGGTAAAATGGGCGGGCATATGCTGGGCCACCACCACGGGGATGGGCAAATTTTTGGGGAAACTCCCAATCACCTGCCCCAACGCCCGCGGCCCCCCCGTGCTGCTACCAATCACCATAATGCGGGCATTCACGCGGGCAGGCAACGGCCCCTTGCGCTCGGGCACATGGGCTTTCACCACAGGCCCCGCCATAGCCGCCACCGCCGCCTGTTTGGGGTTTACCTTGCTTTGAAGGCTGGCCCGCCGCACATTGTCAATTTTGGCCACCGCCAACAGTTTTTCATGCAAAACCTCGGCACCGCGGAAAATATTCCCGCTTTTATCGCCCAATGCTTTGGGGATAAAATCCACCGCCCCAATTTCCAACGCCTCCATGGTGGTTTTGGCACCCGCTTCGGTTAGCGTGGAGACCATAATCACCGGTGTTTTCACCGTTTTCATCACCTCGCGGAGGGCTTCCAGCCCCGTCATGACGGGCATTTCCACGTCCATGGTCATCACGTCGGGTTTTAACAGTTGGGCTTTTTCAACACCTTCTTTCCCGTTGCACGCCGTATCCACCACCTTGAAAATGGGGTTCTGCTCAATCATCCGCACCAAGGCGCTGCGCATAAAGGTGGAATCATCCACCACCAACACGCGGATCGGTTCGCTCATGTCCCCACCCTTGCTCGGTTACAACAGCTTGGCCAAAATCGCATCAATATCGTCCTGCTCCAAGCCTTGGCCGGGGATGGATGGGCCGTTCAGCAACGCCGCATCGGCATTGAAGGTTTCCACATCGCTCTCGTCCAGCTTGTCGGCTTTCTCCACCAAGCCCAACGTCACCACCATATTCAAAACCTTGCGCTCAATGTCTTGCAGCAGTTTCACTACTTTTTGGATCCGCTGGCCCGTAATGTCTTGGAAGTTACACGCCTCAAAAATATGGGTCACGCTGGTTTGGGCTTGGGTCAAAGCATCATCCACACCGGCCAAGGCATCAGGGTCCAAGGGTGGGTCCATGTTGATCAACCGCTCGCGCAAATCGCCATGGAACATGTTCAATTGGTCGCAACTATCCATAATGCGCCCCGTGGCCTGTTCGGTCATTTTGATAATCGCATCCAGCTGGCTTTCGGCATCGGGCAGCTCTTTGTCGGCAATGTGGTCTTTGCTTACTTCGGTCAACTGCTTGCGGGTGTCGTTGATAAACATGGCCAATTCGCCAAGCTCATGGAAAATCTGGCTGCGGCTGCTGGTATCTCTCCCAAACATGGTTTTAATGCCGTCAATCAACGCCCACACCTCTTTGGCAGGCACCATATCATCCGCCCCTGCACCGCCGCCGGCAGTTCCTTTCAGTTGCGTCTCAAGGAGGGCAATCCGTTCTTCTAAAGTCATCGCAGCCATGGGTCTCTCCTTAATTATGTACGTGAGGCGGGTTAAAACTCGCCAATCACTTTCACCAGTTTTTCTTTCAAAGTAGCCGCGTTAAAAGGCTTCACAATGTAATTGCTTACGCCCGCTTGCACGGCGGCAATCACGTTTTCGCGTTTGCCTTCGGCGGTCACCATAATAAAAGGCGTTGTTTTATAACGCTCATCCGCCCGCACTTTGCGCAAAAAATCCATCCCCGTCATTTTAGGCATGTTCCAGTCGGAAATAATCAAATCAAACTTTTCACCTTGGATCTTATCCCAACCAGTGGAGCCGTCATCGGCCTCGCTGCAGTTGTTAAAACCCAACTGTTTCATCAAATTGATAATAATACGGCGCATGGTCTGGAAGTCATCCACCACCAGTATCCGCATGTTACGGTCGACAGCCATGGGGCGCCTTCCTCTTCTTGTTGTTCATACCCTTACAGGTACGGGCCAAGGCCCGCGCCCTACACTCCACCTCTATACCCCAACCCCCGCCCCCATGCCAGCCTTGCCATGCAAACAGGCAACCCCTTGTGGCCCCGCCACCACGACATTTCACTTGACACACAACATCATATGTATACTGTACTGGTATGAGCCGTATCACATTTTCATCAGACATCCCCCCCGTTTCCTACGAATTTATTCAGGAAATGAAAACAGCCAGCATATTCTTCAAGCTCCCTCCAACAACATGCCTTCCCCAACATCTTCAAGGGACTATTCTCACGCCACGTGATTATCTTAGAAATCATCAATATTTTATGGGCTTATGGGCCAGCAGCCACCAACGTTCCCAAATCAAACAATCTTTGGGCCAAATATTCTCACCTCAAAATCCCGAAGCTGCAAAACTCAAGAACTTTATAGACTACTCTCCCAGCGCCCTCACCCACCTTGAGGAAGATATTATGGCTGCCGCAGATATTCTCTGCGCCTTGGCCGAAGCTACGGTTGTGGAGTCGCGGCAGGTTTAGCAGGCACCACCAACACCGGCTCGGCCATCATCTCGCTAATCACGCGGGCTTTTACGGGCTCAATGGCCTCCATAATCTTGCCAGATTTCTTCACAGGCATCCGCTTCAGCACGTCAAACACAATGGCATTGTCCAAACGGTTCAGCACCACGGCGGCGGCGGCGGGCTTCATGGCGGCGTACATTTGGGCTAGCTGGGCCAACTCGCCATCTTCCTTGCCGGAAAGGTTTTTGGTCAATGTTTCCAACTGCTCTTTCAATGTCGTCATTTCCGTCACTCGCTCGGCCAAGCGTTTTTCCATCAAGTCCACCAGTTTTTCCCGCAATTCCAAGGCCTGCTCACGGCGGTCTAACTCAAGCTTTTTCTTTTCCAAACTCTGTAAAATCTCAAGCTCCGCCGGGCTATACCCCCGCACGGTTTCCGCTTCTTCTACCTTGGATTCTCCCTTGGCCACCTCCTTCCCCTCCGCCGCAGCCCCATGCTCCGGCGCCTTGGTTTCCGCCCACGCCATGCCGTAACCACTTATCATCAACAACAGAGCCAAAACAAACTTCATCGCGCCAGCTTCCTCCGCATGTCTTCCTCGGTGCGGGATGCGACGCGCACCTTCGGCCCATCCTCCTCTTCCCCCAACAACGGCAACAAAGGCTCGGCCGTGGGGGCGGTTTTGGCGGTATCGCCAAGCCCCGCCAAAAGCTCTTCCAAGGGGTCGCGGGTGGTGCTGGCGGCAGCCACCACGTTTTCGGCCGTCACACGGCCACCGTCGGCTTGGGGTTGCACAATCACCCGCTCCCGCTGGGCATCCATAGCTTCCGCCACTTGCTCGGCTTTTTGGGTTAAAAATTGAAGGTCTTGCATCACTTTACGGGCTTCCCCTACAGCTTTAGCCAATTCGGGCCCGCTTTCCTTGGCGGTATGCTGAAGATTCGTCAACGCCTCCCGTGCATTCATCAATTGGCGCGTCAATTCCTCGCCCAACAAGGGCATTTGCTTGTAGCTGATGCGAAATTCATACAGCCACCACCCCACGGTCAGCAAAAGCCCCGCCAGCAACGCCAACAAGGTTACGGTCAAAAGGCCAAGGTACAGCGTCATAGGGTCTCTTTCTTCATGGGTGCGCTGCCGGGTTCGGTTCTTGTTGTGTTACGCATTTTTCAGGTTGTTCAGTTCGGTTATGTTGTGGGTCACTTTCACGGCTTTGTAATCTAAAGCCTTACCCATGGTTCCCACAAGCTTGGTCACACCACCGGCTTCCATGCGTATGGGCGATTGCGCCCTAGCATCCAGCACAATGGTATCACCAATCTTCCAGTCCAACACTTTGGATAACGGGAAGGTCATCTCGTCCAGCACCGCCATCAACGGCACACTGGTGTGGTACAACTCTTGGGAAAGGTGGTTTTCCCAAATATTGTCCTGCCCAAACTTTTCCCCCATAAACTGCTGCAACAACTGCTCGCGGATAGGCTCCAGCGTGGCATACGGCAAACAAAACTGCATCTGCCCTTCCCGCCCTTCCAGGTTTACCCGCACGGTCACCACAATGGCCACGTTGGTTTCTTGGCTAATCAGGGCAAAGCGGGGGTTTACCTCCATACGCTCCATTTTAAACTGCACGGGGCTTACCGGCGCAAACGCCACGGTCAAATCCCGCAGCACAATCTCGGTCAAGCTATCCACAATCTTGCGCTCAATGGGCGTAAACTGCCGCCCCACAATGGGCACAGGGCGGGCTTTGCGGCCACCTAGCAACACATCCACCACGCTGTAAATCAGCTGGCTTTCGTACACCAACATAATGTAATCATCCAGCCCGATGGCATTCACCACCACCAACCCGCTGGGCAAAGGCACTTGGTTCAAATAATCGCCAAAACGGGCGCTGGTAATGCTTACAATGGTCACATCCACGTTATCCGCCGTAAAGTGCCGCAAGCTGGTAGAGAGAATCCGTTCAAACTGGTCAAACACCCGCTCCAACATGGGCAGTTTTTCGTAGTTCACCACACTTTGGTCCAGCAAGGCTTTCACCCCGCGGTTGGCAGGGCCTTCGTCCTTGTTCACGCCCAACAGGCTGTCAATCTCGTTTTGGTCCAGTATCTTCTGGCCCGACTCACCCATGGCCGCCGCCATGTCGTCCGCTCCTGCATCGGCACCAGCTGGGGTATCCCCCGCCGCCATGTTCTGCCACTCGTTCAGCAATTCTTCTTCGGTTTTGGCGGGGGCCTCAGCCATGCATCGTCCTCCTATTGCACCAAAAGTTCACGGAACAACACGTTACGCACCACCACCGGCGCCAACACCTGGTTGGCCCGCAACATCAAGGCTTCCTTCAAACGCTGCATGCTGGCACTGCCTTCGGTATCTTCGGCCCGCATTTGGCGTAAAAAATTCTGCCAGTCATCCTGCAAACGGGGCAACATTTTCTCCACCTCAGCCTTGTCTTTCTCGCCACCCAACTCCAACGCCAGCTTTACTTTCAAAAAGCGAGAAGGCCCACCATTGGTCAACAAATTGGTGGTAATAGGCGGCACATCAAACATCACAACGGCACTGGCAGGGTCTATGGCAACTTCCTCCTCGGCGGGGGCTTTGCCCAACATAAAGTACGCGGCAATACCACCTATAGCCAACACCACAAACACGGCAATCCCAATCAACACCAGCTTGTTGCCCAACAAACCTTTTTTGGCACCGTCCGCGCCCTCGGCAGGCGCCGCACCTTCGGCAGGTGCGTCCGTAGCGGTTGGTTTTTGTTCTTCAGCCATGGTACATCCTTACGGGAGATTGCCCCCATTTACCAGCCACCATACCCCGAAATTACGCCGCCGCCCAAGCAACCGCCTGTATCTTAGGCAACTGCACTCGTGGGGGCGCCTTCAAACTCCCCCGTGGTGGCGTTGCCATTCCCGCTCGGCAGTTTTCCAATCTTCTCCCAACTGGCCCTCAACGTGCGCAAATGGCCTACAACCTCGTCACATATACGGGGGTCGTTCCGAAAATCCACTTCCAACAACCGGCGCAACATAAAACTGTAAACCACTTGCAGGCGGCGGGCCACATCGCCTCCCTTTTCCAAGTCGAGGATATCCAACATGTAGCTCACAATTTCCATAGCCCGCTTGTTGGCGTTATGGCGGGCCTGAATATCCCCCGCCTCAATGGCTTCTTTGGCTTTCAGGCAAAATTTAATGGCCCCGTCGTACATCATCACCACCTGCTGGGCCGGGCTTGCGGTGTTCACCTGCTGGGCCAAGTAGTTTTGAGGGGTCGGGTAAGCCATGGCGGTTCCTGTTCTTGTTACGTTAAAATGTGTTAACTGCTGCTGTTTTGGGTATCAAAGTAACTGCTGATGGTGCTTTTCAGCGATTCCAAGCGCGCCAAAGCCGTTTCCATCGCCGTGTATTTACGCTCCAACGAGGTACGAATGGTCTCCAAGCGGCTTTCCAGAACGTCAATCTCATCCTGATAATCCGTGTTGTCGGTGGTCAGGTTTTGGGTGCGCACGTCCAACGTGCCGTTGTTGCTTACCAACTCGCTGAAATAATCGTAAAAACTATCGGCCACCCCACGGGAGAAGGTTACTTCAATGTCATTCACCGCCCCCAAACTAGCCGCCCCGTTGAAAAACAAAATCAACCCCTCAGCGTCACTGGTGCTCCCAGCCGTGGCCTGCTTGCCAGAAAGGGTCAAACTGCCATCATCCGCCCCGCCCGTGCCGCTGCCAGCCGTGGCTTTCAGGTTGGCACTGGTAATGTTGCCATCGCCATCCGTTCCACCAATGTTCAAGTAATAGGTTCCCGCTTGCGTAGCATCGCTACGACCCAAGTACGCCACGCGAGAATCGTTGCTGCTAAATTCAAACCCAAACAGCGCCCGCATGCTGTCCACATCGGTAATCAGCTTGCTGTCAAACGTAGCGTCATCCAGTTCCAGCTCGTAACTGCTGTTTACGGTCACACCAATCTGGCTCAAACTGCGGTAACCATCCGTGTTGCTGCCCACTTCGCCACCTGCCAACTGGCCCAGCTTGTCAATAATCTGACGCAACGTGTTGTCGGTGGCCAAACTGCCAAATTCGCTGGTGCCCACGTCGCCGTCGTCGTTGCGGTCGCTGGCCGTGCGCTGTTCGGTGTAAAATTCCCGGATATCATTGTACGCCGTCACCAAATCACTCACCGCCGTTTTAATACCCACCAAATTCGGCTCAATTTTCAGGGTAATATCCGTATCAGGTTCGGCTTTTAGCAAGCTAATCGTCACACCTTCAATCACGTCGTCCACATCGTTGCTGGCGCGGGTTACACCTGTAATCCCGTCCACGTCAAAAATAGCATCTTGGGCTGCCACCAACGGGTTTTTCACCGTCCCTGTGGTGGGTAAGCTGGTCGTAAACCCAACCGTATCGCTGGTGGTGCCGCCCACGCTCAAATCAATGGCGTTGGCCACACCGGTTTCGCTGGAAGTTAACACCAAATAGTTGGTGGTCGCGCTGGCACTCACCACGGTGGCGGTTACGCCCACGCCCGCCGCGTTAATTTTCCCGCGCAGGTCAATCAAGCTATCGTCCGCATCAATCGCAATCACCTCACCGTTGATGGTCATGCTTCCCGCCGTCACTCCCAACGTGCTCAACGCCGCCGTGGTGCTGGTAAAACTGTCGCTCCGCACTTGGTGCGCCTTGGCCAATTGCTGCACGTTCAAGGTGTGCGTAGCCACTTGGGCCGTGTTGGTTACGGCAATCGAGACCAAACTGCCAATGTCCGAAGGCGTGTACCCCGAAGGCGCACTCACCGCCGCAGCTGTGGCCCCGCTGGCACTCTTAGTTTTAAACACGTTGTCGGATAAAAAACTGCTGCTGCCCCGCAGTTTGTCCAACGCCGTGGTCAAACTGGTCATTTTGGTTTTCAGGCTGGCATAGTCGGCAATCAGGCTTTGGTTTTTGGTAATCTTGGTTTCCAATTTCACGGCGGGGATGCGCTTGGCCGTAATCGCGGCATCAATAATCGCTTTGGTATCAATACTGCTCGCAAAACCCGATAAGGTCACCCGTCCGGTGCTGCTATCAACCGAAATCCCGCTGGTGTTAATGCTCGTGGTCATGGCGCTCCTGCCTTTTTACCCGTTTACCGTCGTGCTACATGCACAGTGTATGGTGCAAACACTAGCATACATGTGGCTCATGTTACACCTGCCCATCCGCCACAACACCCCGCCCGCCATGCTGGTTTGCATAAAGTTTCAGCATATCTTCCCCAGCGTAGGTGCGGTATTGGCGGGCCCCACCCCGTTCCATCACCTTGGCGGTGGTTTGGCCATCCCCCTGTTGCACATCCAGCACAAGCCCCTCGCTGGAGAGCATAAAGTTCAAATATCCCGCTGCCTTGCCATAGGCCGTTCCCAACGCTTCATCCAAATTAAATTCCCCCAGCTTGGGCACAACCCACCCCGCCACAGGGCCAGCTTCTTTAGCGCCCGCCGACTTGGCCTCCGCCCCCACCTGCTGGGTGGCGGCTTTGGCCAGTTGGCTCGCCAGTGCTTGGGGGTTAATGCCGGCCATGGGTTATTCCTTAAATCTGTCTCAACATTTCCAGCAACATCTGGGGCATGCGGTTAGCTTGGCTCAACATGCTTACCCCCACTTCCATCATGGCCTGGTCATTGGTCAGCTTGGTAATTTCTTCAGGCACATTCACATCCACCAGGGCCGAGCGTGCACTCTCGTTGTTCTCCCGCACCGTGGCTAAGTTCCGCCCCACAAACTCCAACCGCGCTTGCTGGGCCCCCAACTGGGCGCGGGCTTGGTTAACCGTCGTCAGCACCGTATTCAAACGGCTAATGGCATCATCCGCCTCAGCAGATGTCAACACATTCACATGAATGGCAGATACTGGAGGGCTCGTGCTGGCCGGAACATCCAAACCCAACGCCAACGTGGTTACGGCAGGCACACGCACACTCAACAGGTCTTGTCCTGCAATCACACCGCTGCCAATCATGTAGGTCAACGTGGTGTCAGCGGTTTGGTCCACGTATTCCGCCCCCATCACACCTTGGCCCAAAGGCACGGTAATAGTTCCATCCGCCCCACCCGTGGGGCTGGCCACGGTGGCAAAACTCAACCGACCCAACAACACATCCCCCCCCGTGGTAGTGGCATAAACATCCACAAACGTACCTGTACCAACCAAGGTTGTGCTGGCCGCACCGTCCGCACCAATACCAGCGGCATTAACGTCAAATTTCAAGCCAACCACACCACCCAAGGTCACCGTTCCCGCAGCCCCGCTGCTTAAAATATCAAAGGCAATGCTCCCCGTGGTGGCACTGTAAGGGGCCGGCAATGCTGCCAATGCCGCCACTCCATCCAACGTCATCCCGTTGGTGGCGGGGCTAAACGTACCCGTGGTAAAGTTAATGTCGGCGCCCGAGTTATCCGTCACCGTGCTCAAAATGTCCGAAGTCCTGTCAAACACCGGCCCCAACGTCAGCGTCACCCCAATCCCCCCAAACGCCAAAGGCAAGCTTTGCCCCGTGCTCATGTTGCGGCCTTCTCCGGCAAGGTTGTCCAACAAACCCGTAATATCCATGGTCTGGCTGGCCGCACCGCCGCTGTCAATCCGCTGCACGGTCAACTGCTCGGTAGTGGAGTTGTAACTGTACCTAAACATCGCATCCCCGCTCACCGTGTTGGCATCAATCGCCAGCCCCGTCACCCCATCGGATGCATAGTTATGAGCACCCGTAAACGTGTAATTGGGGCTTCCCGCCAACAACGGCACGCCGTTAAATTCGGTATCTCCCGCAATACGGTCTATTTCGTTTTTCAGGGCCTGAAATTCCAAGTCCAACGCCGCCCGCTCGTTTGCCCCCATGTTGCCGCTGCTGGCCTGCGTGGCCAACGCTTTTAAGCGAATACTAATATCCCCCACTTGGGCCAACGCCCCGTCGGCAATCTGCAACATACTCACCCCACCCGCCGCATTAATCTGGGCATTGGAGAGGGCCGCATTTTCCACCCGCAACCCAGTGGATACCGCCACCGCCGCAGGGTCTTCGCTAGCCGCAAACACGCGCTGGCCGCTGCTCAACCGCTGAGTGCTCAAGGTCACGTTCTCGTTGCGTACCCGTATGGCGCTTTGGGCAAACTGGCTGGAAAGGTTACTCACAATACTTACGGGCATGGGGATACTCCTTGGTTTGCCCAACCTCAATGCAAACTACGTGCCAGTTGCCTCGCCTGATTGCCAACTCACCCCCGCCACCTCGTCCAACCCCTGCTGAATCTTCCCCTCCCGCACCCGCTTGGCAGCCGCCTCGTGCCGCTGGTGCAAGGTTTCATACCTCTTTTGGGCTGCAAAATGGGTGTTCAGCGTCACCAACTGCTTGGCCTCGGCTTCCACCAACGTTGCTCGGTTGGCCTTCAATTTTTCGGCTTTGATACGCGCCACCTTAATATACGCCGCCGCCTGACCAAACACCGCAGGGTCGTTCAACTCCGCCGCCACCTCGCCCCCTCGCAACACTTCCGCCTCCAAAGCCTCCAACTGGGCATCCATATCGGCAATCCCCGCACGGGTGTCGTTCAATTGCTTTTGCACCTGTTCCACACGGTGTTTTTCAAGTTTGATAAGAGTGGGGAGCGAACTGACCATCCCCTACCTACCCCACAATCTTCTTCAACGCCGCAAAACTCTCCGCCATACCCGCCCGCTCGGTGGGCGCCTGCTGCAAAAAAGCGTTCACACCCGGCATCAGCCGCATGGCTTCGTCCACCTCGGGGTCACTCCCCTTGGTGTAGGCCCCAAGCCGAATCAACTCTTCCATGTCCGCATAGGTGCTCATCACACGGCGCAATTTCATCACCACCGCATTTTCATCGGCGCTCAAACATTGGGGCACGGTGCGGCTCACGCTTTTCAACACGTCCACGGCGGGGAAATGCCCGCGCTCCGCCATGGCCCGTGTTAGCACAATGTGGCCATCCACAATCCCCCGCACGGCATCGGCCACGGGTTCTTCCATGTCGCCACCTTCCACCAGCACGGTGAATATGGCCGAAATACTCCCTTTCCCCAACCCCGGCCCCGCCCGCTCCAGCAATTTGGGCAACTCGGCAAACACGCTGGGGGTAAACCCGCGGGTGGTGGGCGGCTCGCCGCTGGCAAGGCCAATCTCCCGCTGCGCCAAAGCAAACCGCGTCACGCTGTCCAGCATCAGCAATACTTTGAAGTTACAATCCCGAAAATACTCCGCAATTGCCATGGTCATCAAGGCGGCTTGGCGCCGCATCAAGGGCGGTTCATCCCCCGTGGCCACCACCACCACGCTGCGGGCCAAACCTTGGGGACCAAGCTGGTCTTCCACAAACTCGCGCACTTCGCGCCCCCGCTCGCCCACCAAGCCAATCACGTTCACATCCGCCTTGCTGTGCTGGGCTAACATGCCCATTAGAACACTTTTACCCACACCACTTCCGGCAAAAATACCCAACCGCTGCCCCTCGCACAACGGTAAGGCGGTGTTAAACACCCTTACCCCCATATCCATTTTGGGCCCCAGCGGC
Organism: Alphaproteobacteria bacterium; assembly: GCA_049297695.1. Classification (GTDB taxonomy): domain Bacteria; phylum Pseudomonadota; class Alphaproteobacteria; order UBA2136; family UBA6156; genus JACKLD01. Next base: position 49,905 of record JBAQUT010000027.1, read on the forward strand.
ATCCGCAACCCCGCAGGCGGCGGGCTGGCCTTAATCAGCCGCGCCTCACCCCCCAAGGTGGCCAAGGGGCCCTTGCCATCCAAGGGGTTGCCCAAGGCATCCACCACACGGCCCAACCAGCTTTGGTTCACCCGCACCGTGGGCTGGCCAGCTTCGGGGAACACCCGACACCCCGGCCCCACCCCTTCCAACCCGCCAAAGGGCATCAACATGGTTTGACCATTTTTATGGCCTACCACTTCGGCCATGCGTATCTCGCGCCCGTTCAAGGTTTGCACGTCGCCAATCCCGCACCGCGCCCCCAGCGCCGCCTTGGGCAACCCTTCGCACGTCACCACCATGCCAGCGGCCCCCACCACACGGCCATAGGCCTGCCCCAAAGGCATTTCGGCAATCCGCGCCGTCACATCCGGCCATTTGGCAAGGTTCATTTTTTATTCTCTTTCCCCGCCCATCCTAACAGAATACAGGCAAAGAAAAAGGGGCCAAGGCCCCTTAAATTCATAACATAGTAGTCATACGCATTTTAGGCATCTCTTGCTTGTACTTGATTTTGTTGAACTTCTACTCCATCCAATGCGGCTTTAATTTCAGCCGCGTATTCAGGCCTCTCAAGACAACCTCTAACTGCATCTAGCGTAATTGTTTCATAAGCTAACTTTTCACCAGCCTCACTTAAAGTGCTTAACATAGCGCCACGAGGGTACTTGTCTGAAGCAAGTATCCAACACAAGCCAGCAGAACGAAAAGCTGGGCGGTTTTCTACTTTTTGAATAGCCGTACGGGCTACAGCATGTTTTTCCTTTAAATCTGCGGGAGCAGCTTTAAAGATTGCCTCATAAATAGCATGTGCTTTAGCCATGATTTTATTGTGTTCCATCAAATCGCCTTCACATGCTCGCATTTCTCCATCAATCTCTCGCAGTGAGGCGGTTTGTTCGGGTGTTGCTGTTGCATGGATAGCTTCAACTATAGGGGACATTGCATCATGTACAGCCTGCATTTGACGGTCAAGAGCACGAACACGTAAATCAAGGCGCTCTTTCCAAGCAACAGCCGTGACAGCTGGATTTTCACGAATAAAGGCAATCGTTTGAGGGTCAGCATTGACTTGTTCAAGACGATCACCCAAAAGGTTCCCCAATAAAGCCTCACGTTCAACATCACTTACTATCTGAATGGGGGTGTTCATGAAAAACTCAGGCATCGTGTAATCCTTTCGTTAGTGGTTAAACTTAACTCTTACGTAACCATATAGGCACCCCCATAACCCATTTCAACCCCCTCCCAACATTTCATCACACAAACCCCCCCGCCACACCCCCACCCCCAAGGTAAGGCTCCCCCCTTGCCCAAACCCTCACCACCCCGTACCTTACCCCCAACAACACAACAAAAGGTTCTCCCATGGCCCAAGCCCAAGGTTTTAACGCCAAACTGCAACGCGGCAAAGAGGCCGCCCTCACCAGCATGCTGGTACAAGTAGTAACCTTTGAATTGTTTGAAGAAATTTTTGCTCTGCCCATTCTGGATGTCCGCGAGATCATCCGCCTCACCCCCATCACCCCCGTGCCCCAAGCCCCGGGCTTTGTGGAAGGCGTCATCAACCTGCGCGGCCAAATCATCCCGATTGTCGACCTCCGCCGCCGCTTCGGCCTATCCCCCAAAGACCACGACGACAACACCTGCATCATTGTGGCCGATTTGGCCGGTGGCATTCAAATCGGCCTGATTGTAGACGCCGTACGCGAGGTGGAACGCCTCCCCGCCGAAAGCATCACCCCGCCCCCCGCACTGGTGGCCGGCGCCATCGGGGCCGAGTACATCAAAGGCATCTCCAACCACGAAGACAAAATGATCATCCACATCGACCTCCGCAAAGTCTTCAACACCGACGAACTCAACGTGCTGGAAGGCACGGCTGCTTAGAACTGCCACTATAGCTCTGCCGAACTATCATCCTCTCCACCATGGCGGCGCAGGCCGCCATCCACGAACCCTATGTTTCTCTCCCTAAAGGCTTGACACCCCTGCCCCATTTCCGTATCATTTAACAAATGAAAAACGTCTCCCCCAACACCCTCCGCGTCACCGTCAATGGCAAGGCTCTCCCCACGTGGCAGGCCGCCCTGCTAATGATAGGCGCCTTTGTAGTGATGCTCGGCATCCTCGCCATCCTGCTGCCCTTTGTGGCGTTCCTCATCACGTTTGTCATCGCTCTGGCTATTACCTTGGGCTTGGCAGGGGCTCTGCTGCGCCTTATCAACGGCCGCTGGCCGGGCTTTATTCAGGTTCATATCAATCGGAAATAACCTTTTATGGATTTTTCCGCCCCCTCCACCTACGCCTTTTTGGCAGCGTACTTCTTGTTTTCAGGCTTTTCCGCCGCCGCAGGCATGGGGGGCGGCATGATGCTCATGGGCCTTATGGCCCCTTTATTCCCGCCCGCCGTGGTGGTGCCGTTGCACGGGGCGCTCATGCTCACCTCCAACCTCACCCGCGTGGCCATGTTTTACAAACACCTCCCGTGGCCGTTCCTCACCCCCTTGCTGTTGGGGCTGGTGGTAGGCTGCCTCACGGGCGGCCAATTTGTGCTGGCCCTCCCTCCCACCCTCGTCCAAGCCTTTATCGGGGTAGCCATGCTGTGGTTTACGTGGGGGAGCGAACCCAAACTCCCGCCCGCCTGGCAAACCCGCCTCATTGCCGTGGTCGGCTTTCTGCATGGGGTTATCGGCACCCTTACAGGCACCAGCGGGCTGGCCCAAAGCCTTATTGGCAAACAAACCTTCCACAAAAACGCCAAAGTGGCCTCTGTCGCCCTCAATTCCGCCGTGTTGCACGCCCTCAAAATCGGGGTTTTTCTGCTCGCCGGCGTGAGTTTGGCTCCCTATCTCCCCCTTATCGCCATCTCCATCGCCGTAGGCATGGCAGGCACATGGTTTGGCAAACACGTGCTGGATACCCTCATCCCCGACCGTTGGTTTGAAGTTATGTTCAAAACCATCATCACCGTACTGGCCCTCAATCTGCTATGGCAAGTTGCCCAAAACATCCTCTAACTCACTCACAAACCTCACAATACGTTGCTACCCTACAACACATCCTACCTTTCAAACCCACACCCCTGTTAGGAATTCTAACAACGGTTGTTATAAAGTGCTGGATACAACGAAAGGGTTCCCGATATGTTTGGTTTGTTTAAAAAGAAAGAAACTACCCCCGCCGCCCCCGTA